>JAWLGL010000201.1:0-3712 GCA_041685035.1 Clostridia bacterium | reverse complement strand
ATAATTAGAGCAGTCCCGGGTTTATAATCGCCAGGGACTGCTTTTTTTGTGTGAATCCTTAGTTTGAGGAATCATATCCTGCATTCCTTCCTAGGCTTACAAGACTGCCGCCCAAACTCACATCAGTAATAATCTCACGGTAATCCCCGCTTCCCTCTGCCTCTTCAAGATTCTTAAAAGCAACCGAAAGCATGAGCTTTATTCTGTTAAGCTGGTTGACCTCGCTCGCCCCGGGGTCATAGTCAATTGCAACAATATTGGACTTGGGATACTTCTTCTTTAATGCCTTAATCATTCCCTTTCCGGTAACATGGTTGGGCAGGCATGCAAAGGGCTGCATGCATACTATATTATTGACGTCTTCCTTGATAAGCTCTATCATTTCAGCGGTCAGAAACCATCCTTCTCCGGTCATATTGCCTAGCGAAAGAACCTCGGAAGCTTCTCCGGCAAGCTCGGATATGGTTCTCGGCGCAGAGAATCTTTTGCTGTTCCTGAGTGCCTTTTTCATATCCTTCCTGTAGTACTCAACTAAATGTATTGCTGCCTGGTTTGCCAGATACCTCTTCAGGCTCCCTGAAAGGTACTTGTACTTGAACCTCGCATGAGATGCCATATAGAGGAAGAAATCTATCAGGTCCGGAACCACCGCCTCGGCCCCTTCATTTTCAACTATATCAATTATGTTATTGTTGGCAGTAGGATGGAATTTAACCAGTATCTCCCCAACCAGCCCTACCTTGGGCTTCACCGTGTCATTAATTTCAAGGTTATCAAAACTATAAACAATCTCACGGATATCTTTTCTGAATGTCTTGTGACTGCCGCTTCGGATAGTCTGCTTGCATTTTTCAGTCCATATTTCATAAAGCGCATTTGCAGAGCCCTTTACCTTTTCATATGGCCTGACACGGTACAAGACTCTCATAAGCAAATCGCCGTACACAAGAGCATACATTGAGTCCCTCAGCAAACGTGGAGTAATTGTAAATCCGGGATTCTTCTCCAGTCCGGCAAAGTTAATTGAAATTACAGGTATATTGGAGAAACCCGCATCCTTCAATGCCTTCCTGAGAAAACCAATATAATTTGTTGCCCTGCATCCTCCTCCGGTCTGGGTAATTATCACCGAGGTATTGTTCAAATCATACCTGCCTGATTTAAGAGCCTTGATTATTTGGCCGACAACAATTATAGAAGGATAGCATGCATCATTATTAACGTATTTCAGTCCTTCATCTATGGATTCCCTATCTACGGATGGAAGAACCTCCAGATTGTATCCGGACATTCTGAATGCCTCCTGAAGTAAGTCAAAATGTATGGGTGACATCTGGGGGGCAAGGATTGTGTGGCTATTCTTCATTTCCGGAGTAAACACCACTCTGTCCGAAAGATTCTCCGGCTCCGGCATATCATCAGATTGGTTCCGCCGCATACTGCGTTCTTCAAGTGCCGCTTTGAGTGAACGTATCCTTATCCGGGCCGCTCCAAGGTTGTTTACCTCATCAATCTTTAATACTGTATATATCTTTCCTGAGCGGTCAAGTATCTCCTGTACCTGGTCTGTTGTTACTGCATCCAGTCCACAGCCGAAAGAATTAAGCTGCACAAGCTCCAAATCAGGCTCCGAGGCCACGAGGCTGGCGGACGCATATAATCTTGAATGGTACATCCACTGGTCTACAACCCTGAGAGGCCTTTCAATCCAGCCCAGGTGCGACACCGAATCTTCAGTCAGCACTGCCATTCCAAAACCTGTAATTATCGCGGGTATACCATGGTTTATTTCAGGGTCAATATGATATGGTCTGCCGGCCAGTACAATTCCTTTTCTTCCGGTACGGCGGATGTATTCAAGGGTCTCTTTGCCCTTTTGCCTTATGTCTTGCACGAAGCTTTCCTCTTCCTGGACAGCTTTCTTTATAGCACCTGCCACCTCTTTCAAGGAAACTCCCAACTGCTTGAGTTCCTGGTAGAGTCTCTTAATCAGTTTTTTCCTATCATCAAGAGGGAGGAAAGGATTAAAGAACTTTACACCCCTGTCCTCAATCAAGTCCATATTACTCTTAATAACTTCTGGATATGATGTAACAATGGGACAATTATAATGGTTGTCTGCTCCCTCACATTCCTTCCTTTCATGTGGAATACAGGGATAGAAAATCATTTTCACTCCTCTATCAATCAGATCGGTAATGTGTCCGTGAACCAGTTTGGCAGGGTAGCACACCGATTCGGAGGGTATGGTATCCTGACCGGATTCATACATTTTCTTTGAAGAATGTTCCGAAAGCTCAACCCTGAATTTGAGTTCTGTAAAAAATGTGAACCAGAACGGATAATTCTCAAATATGTTAAGCACCCTGGGAATCCCGATTACTCCTCTTTCTGCATCTTTGATATCAAGTGGAGTATATCCGAAAATCCGCCTGTATTTATAGTCATAGAGGTTAGGAATATCCTTGTTACTGTTACCCAGGCCTGCTCCTTTTTCACACCTGTTGCCTGAAATAAACTTTTTCCCTCCCGGGAAGTGGTTTATGGTAATCAGGCACTTGTTACTGCATGAACTACACCTGGTCATATTTGTAGATATTTCAAAGGAGTCCAGTCTGTCCGATGTTATAAGCGCACTTTCATGACCTTCTACATATTTCTCCAGGGAAATCAGAGCTGCGCCAAAGGCGCCCATCAAACCTGATATATCGGGTCTTACAGCCTCTCTCCCTGAAATTAGTTCAAAGCTCCTTAATACTGCATCATTATAGAAGGTACCACCCTGAACAATTATACGTTCTCCCAGTTCTTTTGAGTCTTTTATTTTAATAACCTTGTAAAGCGCATTCTTAATTACCGAGCAAGCCAGTCCGGAAGATATGTCGGCTGGAGTAGCGCCTTCCTTCTGGGCCTGCTTGACTTTGGAATTCATGAACACTGTACACCTTGAACCAAGGTCAACAGGCTTCTCAGCTAGAAGGGCAATGTCGGCAAACCTGTCTACCGTCATGTCTAGTGAGTGGGCAAAGGTTTCAATAAACGAACCGCACCCAGAAGAGCAGGCTTCATTGAGCATAATACTGTCAATGACACCATCCTTAATCTTCATGCACTTCATATCCTGTCCGCCTATATCAAGGATGAACTCCACGCCCGGCAGGAAAAACTCGGCTGCCTTGTAGTGCGCCATTGTTTCAACCTCACCCAGGTCTACTGAGAAAGCAGTCTTAATTAATTCCTCTCCATAGCCTGTAACCGCTGAATTGGCAATGACAGCTTTGGGTGGAAGAATACTGTAAAGTTCATTCAGTATCTTAACTGTAGTATTAAGAGGGCTTCCCTCATTGCTTCCATAATACGAATAGAGCAGTTCCCTCTCTTTGCTTATCAGTACGGCCTTTGTGGTGGTAGAACCCGCATCAATGCCAAGAAAACAGGCTCCTTCATAACCCTTTATATCTCTTCTTTTCACCGAGTTTCTTGCATGTCTCCGGCGAAAGCTTTCAAGTTCTTCTCTGTCGGTAAAGAGGGGCTGAAGCCTTTCAATATCTGCATCCGAATAGTCGTCCAGGCCTTTCAACCTGGTTCCCAGCCACTTAAACTCGGAAGGCTCCTGCGAACGTGACGCCAGAGCCGCACCGATAGCTACAAAGAAGTGGGAGTCTCTGGGGGATATTACCTGGCTGTTATCAAGGCTCAGGGTTTCTATAAA
>JAWLGL010000200.1:0-3726 GCA_041685035.1 Clostridia bacterium | reverse complement strand
GTAAATTTTTCAAAAATTTCATCTATAAGTTTTGCATCTTGAAAATACTGGACCCCCGTTTCTACCGAAGACTGATAGTCGGGAATAACCCGTTCATCAATAAATTTTAATATTTCATCAGCGTTATAAGAAAGATTATGAAAGGCATGTTGAACTTTACTAATTACCGTTTGGATTTTTGCTACTGTCTCTGCAGACTGTTCGGCAAGTTTTCTTACCTCTTCAGCCACTATGGCAAATCCCCTTCCCGATTCGCCTGCTCTTGCTGCCTCAATTGCAGCATTCAGAGCAAGAAGATTGGTCTGGTCTGCAATAGTTGTAATGGTGGAAATAATCTCTCCAACGTACTGTGATTTTTTTCCTAACTCTTGTATTACCTCGGTTGTTCCGGTAATGGTGCCGGCAATATTATTCATCTTCTCAACTGCTGCTACGGCTGCATCAGCGCCTACCTGTGAACGGTTCATTGCTTGCTGGGAAGCAGAAACAGCCGATTGAGCATTTGAGTACACCTCGTTTGCCAGAGCTGCCATTTGGTCCATTAATCTGGAAGTTTCATCAATGCGTTCCATCTGGGAAGTCGTACCTGAAGAGACTTCCTCTATGGATGAAGTTATTTCCTGTGACGACACATTAATCTGCTGGGCACTTGCAGACAGAACCTGAGAAAATGAGGACACCTTTTGAGATGAGCTGGCTATCCTTTCAATAATGTCCCTGAGACTGACAATTATGTTGTTTATACTGTTAATTATTTTTTTGATGTCACTTGCAGTTTTCTGCTTTATATCTATAGTGCGGCTTAAGTCTCCTGTAGCCGCGCTGCTTGACACACTTACAAGTTCAGGAATCGGATGGGTAATTGAATTGCCGATATACAAAGCTGCAATCAAGTTAAGGATGGACAGCAGGATGGTTACTATGATTACTGCAAGAATTACTATATGAGTTATCTGCTTTTCCATTCCCTTGGCATTTGTGGCAAATTCATTATCTATATCGTGAGATGCTTTAACCAGCATGTCTATTTCTTTATCAATCTGTTGGAATAACTCTGAATCTAAGCCGGTTTTCTCAAGTTCAACAAGTTTTTTAAAAAGTTCCGCTTTCTGAAGATTGCGCTCCAATGCGATTTTGGAATGATTAGCTAGAGCACTGACAGATTCTCCTTTTGCCAGTTTAAAGAAATCTATAGTAAACTGCACGTTTTTAGCATCATCCGTGTTAAAGCCAAACCTACTCAGGCTTGAGTCAACCAGACTCTCAAGGCTGCTATAGGATTTATTGGCGAACTTTTCAAATAGAGTTCCCAGGATAACAAGGGAGTCAATACACTCATTGAATTGCTCATAGTTCCCGATATCCTTTGTTGATACATAACTTTTATAATAGATGTCGCACATACTTTCAAATTCGTTGAAGGTAGATTCAGCCTTCATCAATGTTGATGTTCCGAGGATAATCTTTTCGCCGAACCAAACCAGCGTTACTATCATCATCAGTTCAATTATAAAAAGGCATAAAATTAAGATAAGCTTACCCTTGATAGTAGATACAGTAGGTCTGAACATTGAAGCTTCTCCCCCTTTAAACAGGCATTCGCATCTAGTTTATTTACTTCGACAATAATTATGGAAATCCTTCCATAATTATTATCGGTTTTTCGGGTATTCTCTTAAAGGGAATTATTGACCAAAAGTTAACCAGTAACATATAAACTTAGTAGAATGTGCCCAAAAGAGAGAGAAGGTCCTCAGACTACATCATAGCCAGCTTTCAATATAGCTTCTTTTATTGTATCCCCGTTGGTCTTTGTTTCATCAAAGAAGATACTCACATTCCTTGTCTTGAAATCGAATTTAATATTGCTGGCACCTGCGTGCTTGGCATAGTCTTCAATTTTTTCCGCACACGATTCACAGGTCATGTTGGGAAGGTTGAATTCAACGGCTTTCATAATATTACCTCCAGAATAATTATTATTTTGATGTCTTACTACTGAAATGCACACGTATTATAAGTTATCCAAAATATTGACCTCTATTCATATATTGCAGATGTAGAGGTGATGGTGGAAATAAAAAAGTTGAAAATACCTTATATTTCACATAAAATTATTCATGACAGTTCAGATTTATTAAAATGGAGAAAAACTTGCAATAAAGGGGAGCTGAAGGGGCTTTGGAATTAACCTGCGGTATTGATATAATTGAGATAAAACGGGTAAAGAAAGCAGTCGAGGGTAACAGGGGAAGATTTCTGAGTAAGGTTTTTACACAGGATGAAGTTGATTACTGCGAGCAGAGGGCTGCGGCAAGGTACCAGCATTATGCTGCAAGGTTTGCAGCCAAGGAAGCAGTTGCAAAAGCTCTGGGGCTAGGGTTTACAAATGGAATCTGGTGGACCGACATTGAAGTTATAAAAGATTCTAATGGAAAGCCGTCAATCAAGCTTTATGGGCAGGCTGAAACTACAGCACAAGTTCTTGGAATGAAGTCTTTAAATATAAGTCTTTCCCACTGCAAGGAATATGCAGTTGCAAATGCTGTATGCATATTTTAATTACCTGGACTTCTTATGCAGTTCAATAGTAAAATATAGAAAAAATTGAGAGGGTGTTGGTATGGCTGAAAGATTAATTTACATTGACGGACAATATTACCCTAAGTCTGAAGCAAAGGTTTCGGTTTTTGACCATGGGTTCCTCTATGGTGACGGGGTTTTTGAAGGAATAAGAGCATACAACGGGCGTATTTTCAAGTGCAAGGAACATATAGACAGGCTTTATATGGGTGCTAAAACCATTGGACTGAGTATTCCGCTCAGCAAGACTGAAATGACCCAAGCACTGCTTGATACATGCAGGAAGAATGAAATTAAGGATGGTTATATCAGACTGGTGGTTTCCAGGGGTATGGGAGACCTCGGACTGAGCCCGACTAAATGTCCCAAGCCCAGCGTGGTTATTATTGCTGATTCCATAGTTCTTTACCCCGAAGAAATGTATTCAAAAGGGATGAAGGTTATTACGGCTTCAACGAGAAGAAATAATCCGTCAGCGCTTGACCCCCAGATAAAATCGCTGAACTACCTGAACAATATCCTTGCTAAAATTGAGGCTGACAGGGCAGGGGTTCCCGAAGCCATTATGCTGAATACTGCAGGAGTGGTATGTGAGTGTACAGGGGACAATATCTTTCTGATTAAGGATGGAGTCCTTTTCACCCCTCCCCCACATGTTGGTGCCCTTGACGGGATAACCAGGGCTGTTGTCATTGAGCTTGCCGGTAAGCTGGGATATAGAGTAGAGGAAAAAGAGTTTACCTTATATAATGTTTATAATGCCGATGAATGTTTCTTTACCGGTACAGCCGCTGAAGTTATTGGGGTTACCGAAGTGGACGGCAGGATGGTTGGCTCAGGTATGGCGGGTAAGATTACCAGAAAGCTTATGGATGCATTTAAAGAGTACGCCCAAGGCCAGGGAGAACCAATCTATTAATAGTTTCTTATAATTGACTAGCTATTTATTAATGGTAGAATAATTATATAAGACTAATAATCCAGGGGGTAATAGAATCCAATGCCAATTCCAAATAGCAGTCAGGAAGTACCAAAGGCCCCCCAAATCAGAAACAGTATAATAGTAAGAATTATTATAAGCTTAGTGGTCTTTATCCTTAGTGCGGTTATATGTGTAATAGGGTTTTACAGGAGTATGCCTAT
>JAWLGL010000199.1:0-3762 GCA_041685035.1 Clostridia bacterium | reverse complement strand
CATGCATACAAGCTGGCAGTAAGTTCAACAAAATCCATGACCGGTCACCTGCTTGGTGCCGCAGGAGCAATAGAGGCCATTATATCGGCATATGCTCTTAAAGACGGATTCCTTCCGCCAACCATAAACTATACAAATCCAGACCCTGAATGCGACCTTGATTATGTGCCTAATAAGGGAAGAAGTGCAGATATTGGTTATGCTTTATCCAACTCACTTGGATTTGGCGGGCACAATGCTACGGTTGTTGTTAAGAAATATTAAAGATAGAGTATTTAGAATTAGTGATGAAAATGGGATGCCTCAACTGCAGGTATCCCATTTCTATTTAAGGTGGTAGAATAATAATAACTTTATGAAATACTATAATAGGGTACAACCAATCGGTGGAGGAGAAAAATGAATGCTGAGATTATTGCTGTAGGAACTGAACTTTTAATTGGCCAGATTGCCAATACCAATGCCCAGTATATATCGCAGAGGCTTGCAGAAGCAGGAATAAATGTATATTATCACAGCGTTGTAGGTGATAACAGGCTCAGACTTGCCCAGGTGCTCAAGCTGGCTCTGGAAAGATCGGATTTAATCATAGTTACAGGAGGACTGGGCCCAACAAAGGATGATATAACCAAGGAGACTGTTTCAGAGGTTTGCGGTTTAAGCTTACAGATACATAAGGAGAGCGAAAAAAGAATACGTAAGTTTTTTGAGCACATAAACCGGGATATGGCTGAGAGTAACCTGAAGCAAGCACTGATTCCCAAGGGAGCCAGTATACTGATAAACGAAAATGGAACAGCACCAGGGTGCGTAGTAAAGTCCAACGGTAGGACAATTGTCCTCCTGCCCGGGCCACCATCCGAAATGAAGCCTATGTTTGAAAGGTTTTTTTCCGATAGTTTAGATAGATATCAAGGAACAATACTTTCCAAATATATAAAGATTTTCGGTATGGGTGAATCAGCAGTTGAGGAAAAGATTATAGACCTGATTCAAAGCCAGACAAATCCAACAATTGCTCCTTACGTGAGTGAAGGAGAAGTAGTTCTTAGGGTAACGGCAAAAGCCATGAACAAGGGGACGGCTGAAAGGAAGCTGGTTCCAGTTATAAAAAAAATTCAGGGCAGGCTTGGTGATTACATATACAGCACTGAAGGAAGAACTCTTCAAGAAGAGGTAATATCAATTCTTAGAAAAAAAGGGAAAACTATTTCACTTGCAGAGTCATGTACAGGAGGGATTATAGCCTCCAAACTGACCGATGTTCCAGGTGCGTCTGAGGTATTCGAACGCTCAGTGGTCAGTTACTCCAACCGTTCAAAGATTGATTTGCTTGGAGTAAGTGCCGTTACCTTGGAGGAATTCGGTGCGGTCAGTCATGAAACCGCCTTGCAGATGGCAGTAGGAATCAGGGATAGGGCAAAAACCGACATTGGACTTAGCGTTACAGGTATCGCCGGGCCGGGAGGCGGAACCGAAAGGAAGCCGGTTGGACTTGTATATATAGGGTTGTCGGATAGTAAAGGGGCCGAAAGCTTTGAACTCAGAATTCCCGGAGACAGGAGCAGAATCAGGATGATGGCTTCCATGCATGCACTGGACATTATCCGAAGAAGGTTTTTAAGCTGATTAGTCTGACTCTTAAGCAGCTCAAAAAGCTAAAAAAAATTTCCATTTTTCTTGAAACCAACAGAATTTGTGAAGGAATTTATAAATAATTGTCGAAGTATTAATTAATAAAGTCGTTGAGTAAGTACTCCATTTACTCTATGTAATAACACAATCTACTCCAATTTTCAACACAGCACACAATATATACCGATTTTAAATTTAGTGTTGCACCTACTGCTTCATTGTATTCCACATTCAAACTTATACCAATTTAAAAAGGAGGAAAAACATGAGCAAGTTACTAAAGTTGGTAAGTCTTATGTTAGTCGTAGTTTTAGCAGTGTTTGTTTTTACTGCGTGTGGAGGCAAGGCACCTGCTACAGGACCGGAGGAACAGTCCGGCGATGGACAGGCACAGAGTTCAGACCAATCCGGGCAGACAGGAAGCAAGGAAACGTTTACAATCAGTGCAATTGGTTTGGAAGACCCTGAAATCATGGTTAAGAACTTTAAGCCTCTTTGTGATTACCTGAGTGAAAAGATTGATATGGAAGTCAGGTTTAAACCGGCACCTACATACGAGAATGCTGTTCAGTGGTTAAAGGATGGCACCATTGATATGGCAAGCCTTGGGCCAGTCACATATGTACAAGCCCATGATGGTTTCGGAGGGGAAGCAATTGTAAAGGCACTGGAAGGTGGCGAAGCCTTCTATGAGTCAGTTATTTTCGTAAGGAAAGACAGCCCAATAAACAAGCTTCAGGATATGAAGGGCAAGAAGATGGCTTTTGGAGACAAGGACTCCTGTTCTTCAAACTTATCACCCAAATACCTCTATAGTAAAGTGGGAATATTTGAAAAGGATTTTGCAGAGGCTAAAAACATTACAAGCCAGAACGATGTTATCCAGGCTGTAATAAGCGGCGAATTTCATGCAGGTGCTGTTAAGGCACATGTCTTCGATAAACACAAGAATGAAGGTGTTGGCTTGAAGGAGATAGCAAGGAAGACAGAGATTCCCACATTCCCATATACCATAAGGCCGGGGATGGATTCCCAGCTAAAGGAAAATTTAAAGAAGGCCCTGCTTGAAGTGGATGAGGAACTGGCAAAAACAATTGAACCCAAATATACAGGATTCACAGATGTAAGTGATGAAGACTACCAATGGATTCGTGAAGCAATGGAAATGCTGGGGATTGAGTAAGAAGAGTATCAATGATGGGTTATATATAGTAGGCGGGGTGGTAAACCACCCCGCAAGAGTTAAATGGAATACATGAACAGGTAGGCTTATGTTTCAGGGAGGGGAAAAAATGTGTCTATCAAGATAAAGCAACAGAAGTACAAAGTATCAGTATCCTTTTCGATAAAGTTAGCGATAATTTTCTCATTAGTAATGGGCTTGATTATTTCTGCAGCGGGAACAGTAATTTATATTCACGAAAAAAACCTCTTATGGAATGATTTGGAGAAACAAAGTACAAGACTGACCCAGACTGCAGCTGAAATAAGCAGTGACGCGATTCTAACCATGAATTTTAAAACCCTGCGATATATTATGAAAGGTATTACGGGTGTAGACAGTTCTAAAGAAACAAAACAATCAGTAAGACAAAGCGATATTGCGTATGCTTATATTACTGACGATACAGGAAAAGCGCTTGTGCATTCCAATAAGGACAAAGAGGGATTAAAGGTTACCGTAAATAATCAGCCCCTCAACCCTGACGACATAAAGCAGGTTTCAAAAAGTATAACAACTGATAATGACGGCAGTGAAGCATATGAAGTTATGGTACCTATTAGAATCGAGGGCATGGATTATAATTTAGGAGTAATAACTGTAGGATATACTCTGGAACATATTAACAGTGAACTAACTACTTTATTCTTTTCAATTCTATTAATTACTATCTCAGCGATTGTACTATGTATGATAATATCTATATTTGTTGCAGGTATTTTTACAAGACCTATAAACAAATTAGTTGAAGCAAATAACCTTCTAGCGTCGGGTGACCTTACCCAGTCGGTTAGAATAAATTCAAACGACGAGATTGGAAGCCTTGGATTAGCTTTTAATACTGCAACAGCAAAGCTGAGTGAACTCATACGGTCGGTTTCCGCTGCAACTGAAGAAGTTAACGA
>JAWLGL010000198.1:0-3784 GCA_041685035.1 Clostridia bacterium | reverse complement strand
GGTAGTGGATAATATATTTACCAACATACCTATGAAAATTCTTTGCAGTCAGGATTGCAGAGGTATGTGCGGGGTGTGTGGGTGTGACAGAAATATTCAGGAATGCGGCTGTAAGGTTGAGGATTATGACCCAAGACTGGAAGTGCTGATGAAATTGAAGAATAAAGAGTAATTTATATATTTTATGTCGAGCGTCATGGGCTGGTAAGGAGGTGTTTATCTTGGCTCTACCAAAAAGAAGGTGGTCCAAAGCAAGGACTCACAGCAAAAGGTCTACATGGAAACTGGAGGAACCGAACCTGGCTTCATGTCCACAGTGTCACGAAGCTAAACTGCCTCATAGAGTTTGTAAAAGCTGCGGGTATTATAAAGGCAAGGAAGTCCTCAAGGTTGAAACCAGCAAGTAGATTAACCCCAAACAGCAGTGCATAGCCTGCTGTTTTTAGCTATTTTGGTACTAAATAAAACATTTCAGGTATTAAAAATATGCAGAGAGAAAAAAGAGTTCTTATTCAAGGGGTAACTGCCGGCAGTCTCGCACAAGAGGCCGGTATAGAAAAACAGGATGTATTGATTTCAATAAACGGAAAACCTGTTGCAGACATACTTGACTACAGGTTTCTAATATGTGATGAAGAAATCAGCATTGTCATTGAGAAGCCGTGTGGTGAAGAGTGGGAAATCGAGCTGTATAAAGACGCTGACGAAGATATCGGCCTGGAATTTGATAAACCGCTTATGGATGTGCCGAGAACATGCAGGAATAAGTGCATTTTCTGTTTCATGGACCAGCTTCCGCCTGGAATGAGAAATACTCTGAGGTTTAAGGATGATGATTACAGGTTATCCTTTCTTGAAGGTAATTACGTGACCCTGACCAATATCGGCCAGGATGACCTGGAGAGAATAATCCGTTACAGACTGAGTCCTGTAAATATTTCTGTTCATACTACAAACGGCAGGCTGAGAGAAAAAATGCTCAATAATCCCCATGCAGGTAAAATAAACGGGTATTTGAGAAGACTTCATGATGCAGGACTTGATATCAACTGCCAGATTGTTCTTTGCAAAGGTATAAATGACGGAGCTGAACTGGAAAGAACAATTGATGATTTATCACAGCTTCATCCTTCAGTAAAAAGTATATCGGTTGTTCCGGTAGGCCTGACCAAGTACAGGGAGGGGCTATACCCCCTGGAAGGCTTCGACCGGGAGTCATCCATGGAAGTAATAAATCAGGTTAAGCGTATACAGGGCGGTCTGAAAAAACGTCTTGGTACAAATCTGGTCTATATTGCAGACGAATTTTATATCAATGCTTGTGTTGATATACCCGGATACAAGCATTATGAAGAATTCTACCAGCTCGAAAACGGTGTAGGGATGACAGCGCTTTTCACACACCAGTTTAATAATTATCTTAAAAGGTTAAAATTTAGTCTGAACGAAAAAAGGACAGTAAGTGTAGTTACTGGGAAGGCGCCAAGCAGATATATGCAGAGTATGGTCGACCGTCTCACCGGCATGTATCGGGACTTGGAAGTATACCTGTACCCGATTGAGAACTGCTTTTTTGGCACGGGGGTCACTGTAACCGGACTTGTGACCGGAAGGGATATAATTGAGCAGGTAAAAGGTAGGAACCTTGGTTGCGAGCTTTTAATTCCTAATGTAATGCTTAAATCTGACCAGGATATTTTTCTTGACGACGTAACGCTTGAACAGTTGTGCAGTGAACTGGGGACGGCCGTAAAAAGGGTTGAGAACAATGGCCGGGAATTTATTAAAGCCGTACTGGGTATAGATAACCAGGGAATACATTACTGTGTTAAGAGGAGGAGTGAAGTTGAGCAAGCCCGTGGTTGCTATAGTAGGGAGACCTAATGTCGGCAAATCTGCATTATTTAATTACCTTGTAGGCAAGAGAATATCAATAGTGGAAGATACTCCAGGGGTTACCCGTGACAGGATATATGCAGAATGCGAGTGGAGGGGAACAACCTTTACACTGATTGATACCGGAGGTATTGAGCCTGAAAACCAGAATGAAATATTCTCTCAGATGAGAAGGCAGGCTGAACTGGCTCTGGAGACTGCAGATGTAGTTATATTTATGGTGAGCATCAAAGAGGGAGTAGTAGCATCCGATATAGATGTAGCAAATATCCTTAGAAAATCTCAGAAGCCTATTGTCCTTGTTTGTAACAAGGTTGACAATGTTGGTGCTCCTCCGGACCAGATTTATGAGTTTTTTAATCTCGGTATAGGAGAACCTTTTCCTGTATCAGCTATTCACGGTCTGGGAATAGGAGAGATTCTTGACGAAGTCTATGGGCATTTTCCCAAATCCGAAGAGGTTGAGGATATTGATGCAATCAAGGTTGCCGTTGTGGGGAAGCCCAATGCAGGAAAATCTTCGCTGGTCAATAGGATGCTTGGAGAAGAGAGGGTTATAGTCAGTGATACTCCCGGAACTACCCGTGATGCAATCGATACATACTTTAAGTCCGGAGAACAGGACTATATATTTATTGACACAGCCGGAATCCGCAAAAGGAGCAGAATCAGCGATAGTGTGGAAAAATACAGCGTAATAAGGTCATTCACAGCAGTTGACAGGGCTGATGTGTGCCTGATTATGATAGACGCAGTTTCCGGAGTTACCGAACAGGATACAAAGATAGCAGGCTACGCTCACGAACAGGGTAAGGCCTCAATAATAGTAGTGAACAAATGGGACCTTGCAGAGAAAGAGACCGGTACACTGGAGAAGTACAGAAAAAGTGTTTATGAGAGACTCTCATTTATGACATATGCCCCTGCTGTTTTCATATCTGCAAAGACAGGCCAGAGAGTACAGCGGATTTTAGAGCTTGTAAATTTCGTTTCCAATCAGCACAGCCTTAGAATATCAACAGGAATGCTGAATGATGTTATTAATGAGGCCATTGCCATGGTTCAGCCTCCCTCAGACAAGGGAAGAAGGCTGAAGATATACTATGCCACCCAGGCATCAGTAAAGCCTCCTGTTTTTGTACTTTTTGTAAATAACTCTGAGTTGATGCACTTTTCATACGAGCGGTATATTGAAAACCAACTGAGAAAGAATTTCGGCTTTGAAGGAACTCCAATAAGACTAAGAATCAGGGAGAAAAGGGGGAAGGAATAAGGTGCTGGGTTATTTATCTGCGGTTATAGTCGGGTATCTTCTGGGGAGTATCAACAGTTCAATTGCTGTCGGCAGGCTGTGGAAGAAGGTGGACATAAGGGAGCTTGGCAGCGGAAATGCCGGCGCAACAAATACCTTGCGCAGCCTGGGGGTTGGACCTGCGGTTGTAGTAGTTTTAGGGGATATTTTAAAGGGAGTATTGGCAGTAACTGCAGGAGGATTGTTGACCGACTCCGAGCTTGGGAAAATGCTTGGAGGTCTTGCTGTTGTATTGGGCCATAACTGGCCGGTCTTTTTCAGGTTTAAAGGTGGGAAGGGTATACTGACCTCAGCTGCCGTAATAGTGTATATAGCTCCATACATAAGCGTTTTTGTAGTTGTTATTTCTGTGCTGGTTATTGCTTTGACAAGATATGTTTCGCTGGGGTCATTAACCGGAGCATTATTATTTCCTGCATTAGTTGTGATGATGGAATCCAATAACACTGGACTTCTGGTATTTGCAGCCCTACTTGCGCTTCTGGCGGTGTACAGACACAGAGGTAATATTGAGAGGCTTGTAAAGGGAACTGAGAGGAAGCTGGGAGAAAAGAATAAGATAGACTGATAAAGAGA
>JAWLGL010000197.1:0-3809 GCA_041685035.1 Clostridia bacterium | reverse complement strand
AATATTATTCTTCCCATGGTTGCCTATCATAAAGAGGACAGCAGGGAGAATGTGCTTGACATCATGCAGGAAAGAATTCTTACAGTCTTTCAGGTATCCAGGGAAAAGAAGGTATTGAATGCCGTTTACGGAGTTCTGAGAGGTTCTGCAATTCTTGTGATTGAAGGTGAAGATGAGATTCTTGCTCTGAATCTGCAGAACCGAAAGAAAAGGAGTATTGAAGAGCCCAGTGTTGAAAAAACCGTCCGCGGGCCGAGAGAAGGCTTTATAGAAGACATAACTGTAAACATGTCGCTTGTAAGAGCCAGACTCCCAATTCCCGAACTAAAATTTGAAATGATGGAACTCGGGCAGAGAACCAAGACGAGGATTGCAGTAGCATACATAGAAGGTATAGCAAAAGAAGAGATACTGAACGAGGTAAGGAAGAGATTGTCAGTCATAAACGCCGATATGATTGTAGATACCCAGGATTTGGGAGAACACATTGTAGATAATGCTTATTCTCCGGTTGTGCAAACCGAGTATACCGAAAGACCGGATAAGACAGTAGGAAGCCTGCTTGATGGAAGGTTTGCTATATTTATTGACGGGACGGCAACCATTATACTGGCCCCTACTTCAGTCTGGAATTTCATTCAGGCATCCGATGACTATCATACAAACTTCTATTATGCATCATTCACCAGGATACTCAGGATAGTCACAATACTAATTACTTTATTTCTCCCATCTATTTATGTATCAATTATTACCTTTCACCAGGATGTTGTGCCTACTGACCTGTTAATCAGCATTGCCATGCAGAGGCATGGGATACCTTTTCCAGCAGCAGTCGAAGCGTTTCTGATGGTCTTAACTTTTGAATTGCTGAGGGAAGCAGGTGCAAGGCTTCCAACACAAGTAGGGCAGGCAGTCAGTATAGTGGGGGCAATTGTAATAGGAGAGTCTGCAGTAATGGCAGGGATTGTGTCGCCTGCCATGGTTATTTTAGTAGCTCTTAGCGGGATTGCATCTTTTACCATACCGGCTTACAATTTCACGTTAACCCTTAGAGTTATGGGTTTTGTACTATTGTTTCTGGCATCCTTTTTTGGACTGTTTGGAGTCATGATAGGAGGAATGATTCTATTGACCCACATAGCTTCACTGAAAAGCTTCGGAATACCATTCCTTACTCCGGTGGCGCCCTTATTCAGTCTGAAGGATATATTCATACGCGCTCCATGGACTATGATGGACAGACGGGAAAGGTATTTGGCTCAGGATAAGACAAGGCAGAAAACATAAAAACGCTGTTGGCTAGAACTAAAAAGATATAGATAACAAACTATAAAACTTAAAGAGCTAGCGTAGCTCAGCTAGTGTCATTGCGAGCGTAACGAAGTGAAGTGTGGCAATCTCAGACTGCAATCTTGGCTGTTAGCTGTTGGCTATTAGCTATTGATAAAAGCTTAAAGCCAAAGGCCAATCGCCAATAGCAAATTTTGGGTCTGAGATTACCACGTTGCTATGCTCCTCGTAATGACATAAGTGAATACGATGTAGGTGCAATTTTGAGTTGGTTATCTATAATAGTTAGCAGCTAACAGCGAAAAACTATAGCCCAATAGCCAATCAAAGAGGGAGGATATTGAGTTGAAAAGGCAGTGTATCTGCATAGTTATCGTGATTTTAATAAGCGCTTTGATGCTGACCGCATGCTGGGATTCCATTGAGATTGAGGAACTCGGCATAGTTGTACTTGCAGGTTTTGATACTGCCCAATTGGGCAGCGGCAAAAAAGGGGTAAGCCTGGAGGTGTCAATCATAAGAGCAGGAGCTACAAGGGCGGCAGGGCAGACACCAAAACCAACCGACCAGAAAAACCTATGGCATGCATCAGCTCAAGGAGAGACAATTTATGAGGCATTTAACAACCTATATAATACATCAACCCGGAGGCTGTTCTGGGGCCATACACAGTTTATAATTGTTGGCTCGGAACTGGCCAGAGATGGAATTGATAAATACATAGACTATTTTTCCAGGCATCTTGAGATGAGGAGGAATGCGTTTATACTTGTCTCTAGGACAACCACGCATGAAATTTTGCACCTTGACCCTCAGGTTGAACTGTTTCTTAACGATGAAATCCTTAACATGATACAGAAGGCACAGCAATGGAATGAAAAAAGAATTCCTACTATTAACGATTACCTTGTCTGGAGATCGGTTAAAGGAAGGGAGCCGGTGCTCCCTATCCTTGAAGCCGTACCTGGCTCACCTGCAAATGTAGGCAAACTAAGCGAGCCATACTCTGATGATGCGAAAGCGATTGTCTCCCTTGACGGTTCTGCTGTTTTCAAGGGAGACAGGATGGTAGGTTCAATGAACAAGGATGAGGTTCAGGGATATCTGTTTGTAACCAACAGGATGAAGGGAGGCAACATACAGGTAAAGCCTTTTAATGAGGATAAGTATGTATCACTCAGGGTACTGGATTCAAACTATAAGGTTACACCCTCAATCAAATACGGCAGGTATTTTGTTGATATTCAGGTAAATGTGCAGTTGGACCTGGCTGAAGCTAATGATCCTGACCTTGCACTGAATAAAAAGGAAGGTTTACAGCTCATAAGTGAAAAAACCGGTGAGCGTATCAAGGAGAAAATTAATATGACTATAGACAGGGCACAGAAAGAGTTCAAGAGTGATATTTTCGGCTTTGGAAGCTACTTCCATAGAAAATATCCCGGGCAGTGGAAACAAATCAAGAATACCTGGAACGAAGTATTTCAAGGTGTCGAATATAATACAACCGTCTGGTGTGATATAAGGTCAACCAGGGGTATAATAAGACCGGAATCATATCGCGGCGAGGATTAGGCTCAAAAGTAAAGACCCTATTAGCTATTGGATATTAGTTAAGGGTTGAGGGTTGAGGGTTCGTAGTGCTTTAGAAACTCTTCGAAGGAGAACTATAAATTAACTCTAAACTCTCAACTCTGAACTGCTATAAGCCAATAGCTATAAGCCAATAGCTAATAGGGTACTATTCTAACCTTCCGGGTCAGGTATCTGTAGAAGTAGTAAACCCAAGCATATGTAATCAGGTAAGTGACAAGTGACCAGGGTATGGGCTGCCAGCCGGTAAAAACTATGATACGCGCCATCACACTGGCGTATTCGAAGAGCAGCATTCCGGCTATCCAGGCGACTGTATACATCAGTACTGCATTCCTGCCCTCAGGGAGGAAAAGCACGTAAATAATATTTGCTACAGGGTACAGCAGAACCGCTGCCAGAACTATATACAAGGCTGAGGTTTGAGGACTGATATAGTAGTAAAGGCCCTGCTGAATACCAAGTATGGTTTCATAAACAAGAGTATATGCTGTTGTCGCAATACCAATAATGATATGCGAGAACTGCAGGTTTCTGAATCGAAGCACTATTCCAAGGATTGTCCATGCGGCCGCAATACTTATGAAGAAAAATAACACTTCCATTTAAAATCACCCCGTAATAGTATGTACTGTTTATCACTTGATAAACAAAATATCTTAACGGATGAAAATATTGTTTAAGTAAAATAATATATTCGGTGATGGCATTGAATAAATTCATACAATCAGTAAGGAAACAGAGGAGACCGAAGGGGTATATTTCCTCTATAGGTATAAACCTGATTCATTTGAGAAATCCCTGGGTGGCTGCATGGTGGTCGGCAGCATTTCCCGGATTTGGACATGTTTTCACAGGCCTCTACATTAAGGGGTTTATCCTGATATTCTGGGAGGTCTTTATTAACCACAAAGCTGGAATTA
>JAWLGL010000196.1:0-3815 GCA_041685035.1 Clostridia bacterium | reverse complement strand
CACCATCTTTACTACGAGAGGGGTAACGGAGTTTCCGTGCCTTCTTTTTCTTATCAATCAATATTAACAAGTTTGAATTTATGAAAAAATTTTTCTATATTATATATTTTCGCACGTTTTATATAATCAGTTTTTCTAAATTATATTTTAACAATATAAGTATGTCAACCGGTTACTTCAATTATTCTCTATTCTCCTAGTTCTGCTCCCTGGGATTAAACTTTGATACCATCTGCAGCTGCTCAAAAAGCCTTCTTTCCTCATTTGTCATATCCTTGGGTATTGTTATCATAACCTCGGCAAACAGGTCTCCCCTGCCTCCTCCTCCACTCCTGTAACCTTTGCCTGCCAATCTCAGTCTTTGCCCCGACTGGATTCCAGGAGGAACTTTAATTGACAGGGTTCCGTCAATGGAAGGAATCTTTACCTGGCATCCCAAAGCTGCCTCCCATGGGCTGAGGTTGAGGTCAAAAACTACATCAGAGCCTTCAAGCTTGAATAGGGGGTGTTCCTTTAGCCTGACCTTTATAAACAAGTCCCCTACCCGACCATTTGCTCCCTGGCGGCCAAGACTTGACAACCTGATTTTTTCCCCATCCCTTATTCCTGAGGGTATCTTTACAAGGTATGACTTAACCTGACCGTCATGCTGCCTGATTGACACCTTCTTTTCTGCGCCAAAAAAGGCTTCCTCCAGTGTTACCGTCATCTCGGTTTCAATATCGGCTCCGTCATGAAAAACCGATTTACGAGCATCATACTGTCTTTCGGTATACACTTTATAGTTTGAACCGTTGGAACCTCCAAACCCTAAACCACTGAACAGGTCATCTAGGTTAATTGCATTTTTTCCAAAAAACATGTTGAAGAAGTCACTAAAGGATCCAGCATCGGTTCTATACTCATACTTCATGCCGCCGAATCCATACTGGGAAGGGTCAAAATCAAAGCCATTTTTAAAGTTAATATTCTTCCCAAGCATATCATATTTCTTCTTTTTCTCGGCGTCACTTAAAACCTCATAGGCCTCACTAATATCCTTAAACTTTTCTTCAGCCTTTTTATCACCAGGATTAGCGTCTGGGTGATACTGCTTGGCAAGCTTCCTGAATGCTTTTTTTATATCATCCTGGGCTGCACTCCTGTCCACACCTAGTATTTCATAGTAGTTCTTATACTTCATAATATCCTCCCCAGCAACATCTCTGACCAGAATTATTCATTTTTTGATGTAACTATACCTAAAACTATTTTACTTCAATTACTGACAAGTGTAAACACTGTATAAATTCGCCTCTGATTATATAGGAAACGGATTAGCTATCAAAATAAGTAATTGAGAAATCTGATTCTGCAATCCTTATAATCTGTTTATTTGTTTTCTCTTAGCTTACCAACTTTCTTCTGGCTATAGGGAAAATGAATTAACTGGCGAATAAGTTTGCGGAGAAATCTTGATTTCGCAGTCCTTGTGAGCAGTTAATTCATTTTCCCTTATATAAGATAGAGGGCCTTAGTGAGGCCCCAACTCCTATTGAATATCAATCAGTTTCTCTTTTGGTTTGGCAGGCTTTTCTTTTGGCAGCGTTACTTTGAGTATACCATTATCAAATTTGGCTTTAATATCATCTTCCTTTATGTTCTCAAGGTAGAAGCTCCTGCTGGAAGTCCCCGACCTTCTCTCCCTTCTGATATAGTTTGCTCCTTTTTCGTCTACCTCCTCTTTCTGGTTTACAGTGATGGTCAAAGTATTGTCTGCTACATTCAGTCTGACGTTTTCCTTCGATACTCCCGGCATTTCAGCTTCAATAGTATACTCGTTTTCGGTTTCCTTAATATCCGCCCTGATTGGGTGGTAATTAGAAACCAAGGTGCCAAACGAGTTATCAAAGAAACCATCCATTAGACTCCACAACCTGCCGAAGTCCTCAAACCCTTTTGTCTGTAGTTCTCCATGTCTCCTTCTGAAAGGAACCAAGTCAAACATATATATCCCTCCTTTATAAATTGACTTTATCTGACCTTCTAAATTATATATACCATGATTAACTTATATCTTCAATTTCTGATTTTGACTTTCTTTGACTTTCGTGGTCAACTTCAGTTAATTTTTTTGCGTTCTCTATACATTTCTTTAAAATTCTAAATCTTACTTTATATTTTATATAATAAATGTACTTTTGATACATTCAATTTCAATAAAGAAGAGCCAGGGTATGACTTGGCCGGCATCCGGCCTGCAAACCCTGGCTCTCTTCTTACCCTTTTAATATTTAATCAATTTTGTATTTTCTTTTGCCAGTTTCATAAAGGTTGTTGCCCTTAGAGTCAATAATAACTACTGCTGGAAAATCAACCACCTCAAGTCTTCTAAATGCCTCGGGCCCGAGCTCTGGATAGGCAATAACCTCCTGAGCCGAAACACATCTGGCAATTAATGCCCCTGCCCCTCCTGTAGCGCCAAAATAAACAGCCTTGTTTGAAGCCATTGCATCAATTACTTCCTTGCTTCGTGCGCCTTTACCAATCAAGCCGCCCAATCCCAATTGTATAAGCCTGGGAGCATAAGCATCCATTCTTCCGCTAGTAGTTGGTCCTGCAGGCCCAATTACCTTACCAGGCTTAGCAGGGCAAGGTCCAACATAGTAAATAATTTGGTCTCTGATGTCTACAGGAAGCCCTTCTCCTTCATCCAACGCCTCAATCATTTTCTTGTGGGCCGCATCCCTGGCAGCATATATGGTTCCGTTTATCAGTACTTCATCTCCGGCTTTCAGGGATGATATCATATCTTTAGTAATCGGAGTAGTAATCCTCAGCATTACAGCACCCCCTCTGCATGCCTGGTCACATGGCAGTTAACATTTACTGCTGCCGGTAAGCCAGCTATGTGCGTAGCATAAGTCTCAATATTGACTTTTATAGCTGTTATTCTTCCTCCCAGTCCCATAGGACCAATGCCCAATCTATTTATACCTTCAAGCAGTTGTTCCTCCAGCTTTCTTAAGTCCTCACGCGGGTTTTCAGAATCTACAGGTCTGAGCAGTGCCCTCTTTGCCATAATAGCTGCTTTCTCCATGGTTCCCCCTATACCAACCCCTACTACTATTGGCGGACAGGGATTGGGACCTGCCTTCTCTACGGTCTCAAGTACAAAATTAATTATTCCATCCACACCGTCTGAGGGTTTGAGCATTTTAAGCGCACTCATATTTTCACTTCCGAATCCTTTCGGTGCAATAAGGATTCTAACCTTATCTCCGGGGACAATGGAGTAATGCACTACGGCCGGTGTATTATCACCAGTATTTTCACGGTTTAACGGGTCACTCACAACCGAATTTCTAAAATATCCTTCCTTATAACCCTGCCTTACACCCTCATTCACGGCCTCCTCCAGGAATCCACCTACAAAATGTACATCCTGGCCTATTTCCATAAATATTACTGCCATACCTGTGTCCTGACATATTGCCAGGTTTTCCTCTCCTGCAATTTCAAAGTTTCTGATTATCTGACTTAGTATACCTCTTCCGGTCTCCGATTCTTCCTTCTGGTTTGCAGTTTTCAGAGCTCTCTTCATATCGTCGCTCAGATGGCAGTTGGCTCTTATACATAAATCCTTAACTGTTTTTGTAACCTCATCAACATTAATCTCTCTCATTGTTCACCCCTCAAGCTTTGTGTTTTTTCCTCTGATATTTTACCACATTGATGCAGGGAAAAGAATAATATTATCACGGAAATCCTGTCAAAAGAACCGTCCCTTTGACAGTCCCTCCTGTCACGGGGACGGTTCTTTTGACATAACTCTG
>JAWLGL010000195.1:0-3823 GCA_041685035.1 Clostridia bacterium | reverse complement strand
GAGGAAACACAGTCTGAAGGAAATAAAATCAATAAGATTGGTAAGTACAGGATAAAAACAATTGATCAGTATGACAGTGGCAAACTGCAAAGCATAAGGTTCGACCAGGTCAACTAGCTGGCAGACTGGTCTCATATGCAAAAGCTAAAAGAATTGTGGATACTGGAATATTTGAGTTTCAGGTCTGCTGAATCAAATGACTTCAGTATCCACTTTTTTAAACTTAGCCACGCGTAAAACAAATAGATTCCGATAGGGTGAGAATAATGAAAATCGGAAAAAGAATTTGCGGCCAGAGTGGTCAGGTTGCCGACATATTAATGTTCATATTTTTCATAACATTTGTGGTGTTTTTTATTGTATCATACACCTCTATGCAGGCATTCTTCAAAACACAGGAGATTGTTGACGATATAGTACGGTCTGAAGTGGAAATTGTAAGGACCAAGGGTATTTTTACCAGTGAGGAATATGAGAATCTGATAAAAAAAATCAGTAAATACGGCAACTTTGATGTATACATTACACTTGAGGCACAGGATAATACCGGAAAGTACAGTAAATATTTTTCAATTGAGTATATTCTTGATCGGCCTTTGAAGGTTGGAGATTTCATAAAGGTTCTTGCTGAATCCAAAAACCCGCCGCTGTTTGCACAGATGCTGACTAGAAGTTATTCATTCGGACTTGGAAGCGGCAAGAATTCATCCTTTAAGATGCAGTCAATGTGTTCGGGGATGATTTGTACCAATGGCTTTGTGAGCGGCCTGGACGTCGTTGAGACCATTACCAGGTATACAAGTGCACCTGATGGAGTCAGAGTCCGCACACTGCAAGGAGGAGACCATACATATGACGGAGGGGACGTATACAATACCAATACGCCTACCGGTTCTCCCAACTGGATAGACCTTGAGGGAAGATTTCAAAAGATTATAGACCGAGACCCTGTGACGAACACAATTCAGGGGATTGAAATTGACCAGATGAATAAATAAATTGTTCCAGGTTGTATATTTTGGATTAGTGGGTTGATTTTTATGCTCAAGTATCTTAAAAATAACAAAGGTGATGGGTCTGTAGTTCCCATATTTCTAATACTTTCTATTACCTTGGTGTCTACCACAATTATTTTCTGTATGCAGTTGGATACCAACCTTCTTAGGCTGCAGAAAGCAAGGTACGCTAAGGCTGTAGACATGTCAGTCAATACAGCTGTGGCAACTATTGAGTTATCAACCGAACAGGATGAAAATCAGGGCACCAGCCTTGAGAAGATAGCTTTGGGTTATACATTGGATAAAAGACTGCTGGTTGACAAGGAAAAATTCAGCGAGGTTTTCTATGAGGTTTTGTTCAGAAATATGCAGGTTCTTTCTGGAGACAGAACAATGGAGGAAGCTTTTAAGAGGTACATACCTTTAAAGGCAATAATACAATATGATACTATCTGGCTGTCGGCATATGATGATGAGTGGCAGTCCTACCCAATGTTTTTTATTGATAGAGCATCCGGACAAAAAATATTTCTCACACTTGGGACCAGATACTATACACTTAGGAATGTAAATCAAGCATGGAATATTGAATCCAATAAGAACTACTGCTCCATAATAACACCTAACATTGACAATCTTCCGAATACCTACGGCATCACACAGGAGTTTAAGGAAAGAATGCTTGCCGAAATAGTGGAGGATAGTATAGAGAGCTTTGTCAACGCATATAAACTGAATCACAAGGACTATGACATTACACTTGGATACTTTGACAAGAGTGGGTTCTCCAGTGCAGTTAAGGATGTAACCTTTTTCTGCCTGGTGGAAGGCATACCTATGAAATCATTCTTCAGCAATGAACCGGACAGGTCTTTCCGTATGTTCAGTTTCGGAGGCGCTTCACTCAGGAGGGCTGACCAGTAAATGACTATTAATTACGCAATCTATGCAGTGATTCTCGTAGTTCTCGGATATATTGCATATAAAGATATAAAACAGAGGATTATTCCAAATTATGCTGCAGCTCTGGTGCTTATCCTAAGCACGTTGAGCTTTTTTTTAGAAAGGGGAACTATCAGGGATTACTTATTCTATGTGTTCCTTGCCGGAATACCCCTTCTGCTGCTTGGCTTTATTGTTGATACCGTAAGTAATATAAGAAAGAACCTGTCGGGCTATATAACCATCCTGGTTGGAATAACTGCAGGGTTAGTATTTCCCTCTGAGGATTGGAGACTCAAATTCATTGTAGGTTCTACATTTTTTCTAATATTACTGGTAGTGCAAGCCCTCTTTGACAAACGAAAGGATGAAGCCGACGACGATGCAGGCAGCTTAGGAGGCGGAGATATAAAGCTTATTGCATCGCTGGGGCCGGTTCTTAAGGACGAGATAATGTTTTTCCTGTTCATAGCTTTCCTGTCTGCGTTTATTTTTATGAAGGCAAGGAAAGAGAAGAATATTTATCTTGCACCTTTTATTCTGATTTCATTTGCAATCTTTATACTATTGGATATAGGGAGAATATGAGAGATGAAGGTTGTTAACTCAACTAAGAATAGTGTTATATGCGGTAACTGCGGTATTGCCGATACACTGCAGACCAGAATTGTTGGGCTGATAGGAAGGAAAACCCTTAACAACGATGAGGGCCTTATTATTACGGGCTGCAGGAGCATACATTCAATATTAATGAGCTTTCCAATCTGTGCGATATTCATAGACAAAAAGGGAAAAGTGGTTAAGATAATTGAGCATTTCAGTCCGTATCGTATTTCGGGCTATTATTTCAGGGCAGATAAAGTAATCGAGCTTCCTCCTTACAAGGCTGCCCAAACCAATACTGAAGTTGGCGATATCATAACATTTGAGTAGTCTGCTGTTGAATAAGCAGTGTTACACATATAACATAATTAACAAAATTGAAAAAAATTTACATTTTCCTCTTGAATATTTGTCGAATACCAATTATAATAACAACATACAAAAATTTTACAATTAAGAAAGGGGAAAAAAATGACAGAAAAGAAGATAAGTGTTTTAATAGCTGACGATAACAAAGAATTTGGCGAAATCTTGTCGGAGTATTTAAAGTCCCAGAATGATATCGAGGTAATAGGAGTGGCCAAGGACGGAGTTGAGGCCTTTGATATGATAGTTGAACACAAGCCCGATATTGCAATTCTTGATATAATTATGCCTCACCTTGATGGATTGGGTGTTCTCGAAAAACTCAATAATTCCCAGCTGTCACACAGGCCTCAGTGTATCATGCTTACAGCAGTTGGTCAGGACAGGATTACCCAGAGAGCTTTGGCACTTGGGGCAGAGTACTACATAGTTAAGCCGTTTGATATGGACATCCTGGTAAACCGCATAAAGGAGTTAAGAGACTTCCGAAGGGTTACAATGATAAGGACCGACCACGTTTCAGACGGCAGAACACCATATGTAAACTCGGGTACGAAAAGCCTTGAGGCTGAAGTTACCAATATAATTCACGAGATAGGCGTTCCGGCACATATCAAGGGCTACCAGTATCTCAGGGATGCAATAATGATGGTGGTTAAAGACATTGATTTGATAAACTCAATCACCAAGCAATTATACCCATCTATTGCCAAGGCATACAACACGACACCAAGTAGGGTTGAGAGAGCTATCAGGCATGCTATTGAGGTTGCATGGAGCAGGGGACAGGTTGAGACAATAGACTCGCTGTTCAAATATACAATAAATGTTGGAAAGGGCAAGCCCACTAATTCTGAGTTCATTGCCATGATTGCCGACAAGCTCAGACTGGAGCTTAAAGTCAGCTGAAATTT
>JAWLGL010000009.1:0-21685 GCA_041685035.1 Clostridia bacterium | reverse complement strand
TGACCTGGCATATTCACAGGTCTCTTTGAATATCCTTATGCCTTCAACTCCGAGCATTTCATAAAATGCTATCTGAGGCTTGACGGCAGGTATCAGGTCATATACTGCATCAATTAACTTAATATTGAATTCCCGTATCGCTTCAGCGGCACCCTTTAGTCCTTGACCATACCTGGAATATGCTGTCTCCCTAATAAATTCTGGAACAGCTTCCAGTCTGGGGTCAAGTCCCATAACTGTTGGGTTATTCTTATTTATTATCTGTTCTACCAATCTGTCAATTGCAATCATAAAGCCATTTTACCTCCAATCAGGTTATTCAGATTACCTTGCCACTTGCTATAGTGTAGTAAACCCTGCCTTTAAGTTTCATTCCGTGAAACGGAGAATTTCTTCCTTTTGTCTTAAAGCTGTTAACATCTATAACCACTTCCTCATTTGGATTAAATATTGTTATATCCGCAGTTTTGCCTACCGTGATGGTTCCGCGATTCAGTCCAAGTATTCTGGATGGATTGTAACACATTTTTTCTACCAGCTGTTTATAAGTTAAGTGACCGGAATGCACCAAGTAAGTCAGCGCCAACGGCAGAGCAGTTTCAAAGCCAACCATGCCAAAGGCAGCGTTATTAAATTCAACATTTTTATCATCAATATGATGCGGTGCATGATCTGTTGCTATCACGTCTATGGTTCCATCCACAAGTCCCTGAATGATTGCATCAACATCCTCCCTTGTTCTAAGCGGTGGATTAACCTTCGCCAAAGTATTGAAACCCACAGAAGCCTCATCGGTAAGGCTGAAGTAATGTGGACAGGTTTCGGCTGTTACCTTTACATTTCTTTTCTTAGCATCCCTTATTATCTCAACCGAACCCTTTGTACTTACATGTGCGATATGTACGGGACATTTGGTATGTTCTGCAAGAATTATGTCCCTCGCTACCATTACCTCCTCTGCTTCCCTTGGTATCCCCTTCAACCCGAGCGAAGTGGAGACAAAGCCTTCATTTATCACGCCATCATCTGCCAGATTGTAATCCTCGCAGTGAGATATTACTGTCATTTCAAACATCTTCGCGTATTGAAGGGCCCTCCTCATAACCTGAGAATTACTTACCGGTTTTCCGTCATCCGATATGGCTGCCGCACCGGCAAATTTGAGTTCTCCTATTTCTGCCAGTTCGGCACCTTTCTGTCCTTTTGTTATACACCCAATTGGGAACACGTTAATCATCCCCAGAGAATCAGCCTTGTCTTTGATATATTTTACAACCGACTGATTATCAATGACTGGACTTGTGTTAGGCATACATGCTATGGATGTAAAACCCCCTGCTGCTGCACTTAGAACTCCTGTCTCAATAGTTTCCTTATATTCAAATCCCGGCTCCCTCAGGTGGCAGTGCATATCTACCATTCCCGGTATGACATAGAGGCCTTTACAGTCAATAAGCTCATTGCATTCATAATCCAGCTTTTTTCCTACATCCTTTATTATGCCTCCCTCAATATAAATGTCACAAACCGCCTCATAGTTTGACGCAGTGTCGATTACCATGCCATTTTTAATCAGAGTTCTCAATTCCCTTGTTCCTCCTTGTGAGTAAATATAGGATTGCCATTCTGACTGCCAGGCCATTAGTAACTTGTTCGTTTATGCCTGAATGGCTGCCGTCAATTACCGACGATGATAATTCTACTCCCCTGTTTACGGGCCCTGGATGCAGTACCAAAACGTCTTCTTTTGCAAGTCTGAGCCTGTTTTCATCTATTCCAAAGAACTTCGCGTACTCCCTTATGGTCGGAAATAAGCCTTGCTTCTGCCTTTCCATCTGAATTCTCAAAGCAATTATCACATCTGCATCCAGTATTGCCTCATGGACGCTGTTGAAGACCTTTACTCCCATTTTTTCGAACTCCGGCGGCATTAGAGTTTCCGGGGCAGCAGTACTTACTTCGGCGCCAAGCTTTAATAAAGCATAAGTATCGCTTCTTGCAACCCTGCTGTGGTATATGTCTCCCACAATAGCAACCTTTAGACCCTCAATCTTTCTTTTCCTTTCCATGATGGTAAGCATGTCCAGCAGAGCCTGTGTGGGGTGCTCATTCATGCCGTCTCCGGCATTCACAACTGATGCCTTGACATTCTCAGCCATCAGATGCGGCGCGCCCGACATGGGATGTCTCATTACTATAACATCAGTGCCCATAGCTTCAATAGTTTTTCCGGTGTCTATCAGTGATTCACCCTTTGCCACACTACTTGAAGATGCAGCGACATGAGCAGCATTGGCTCCCATATATTTTGCGGCAAGTTCAAATGACAGCCTGGTTCTGGTGCTGTTTTCATAGAAAAGGGTTACAACTGACTTACCGGTTAGGTGTGGTGTCTTTTTATTATTTGAACCGATTATGAATTTCATGGTTTGCGCCGTTTTTATAATCAAATTAATTTCTTCCTTTGTCAGGTCCTTAATGCCCAGCAGGTCTTTTGAATGAAGCTTCATACACATCTTACCCCCATAACGGTTTGTACTTAGACTCTTCTAATATTATCTTAATGCTCTTCATAACTTGCAATTAACATAAAAATAGTAAGGCTCAAACCTTACCAATATTCCAAACTATTATCAGGAAAATCTGCTAAACTATCCGACTTCCCTTGTCCGGTCAAAATATCTGCACCCCTGAACACAGCAGATACCTCCTCTATTAAGTTTGCAAAGCTGCATTCATTCATGAATTCCTCTCCATTTCCAGTTAAAAGCTACATAAGTATATGCTTCTGAATTTCATTAATGGTTACAACGTCAATCTTATCAACTTCTTCAAGGTTGACATTTACCATCTCGGATTTTGAAGTCGGAACATTCTTACCGACAAAATCTGCTCTTATCGGAAGCTCTCTGTGTCCCCTATCAATCAGTATAGCCAACTGCACAGCTCTGGGTCTTCCAAGATCAAGAACCGCATTAATAGCCGCTCTTGCCGTCCTTCCTGTATATAGGACATCATCAACGAGAACAACTACTCTTTCATGTAGGTTAAAATTGATTTCAGTTCCGTTCACAACAGGATGCTCATTACGCATGCTTAAATCATCACGGTAAAAAGTAATATCCAGTACGCCTACAGGAGGAATTTTTCCTTCAACTGCCTTGATTTTATTTGCAATTCTCAGAGCAAGCGGTACTCCTCTCCTCTGAATTCCAATAAGGGCTATATCTTCAATACCCTTGTTTCTCTCAAGTATTTCATGAGCTATCCTGCTTATAGCTCTGCTTATTGCCTGCTTATCCATTATTACTGCCTTGTCTTTTATCATTCTATTCTCCTTTTAGTACCCGAAGGCATTTTGGGCAAAAAAAAACTTCTACCGCAGGTAAGAAGTTATTGTTAATTCCGTTAGTGTAGCCTCAAGTCTTATTAATAACCTTACCAGCCTCTCTGGACTAATTTAAAGGTTTCATTTTTTAGAATTCTACCATACATACTTTAACTTGTCTATACAAATATTAGATTTATTGATTTTTTTGAGCCTTTATAATATTATATAGTATACTAAGTATTTTTACTTTTAGGAGGGTGCAAATGCCATTCGACATTAGCTATTTTATACTTGTTATACCTGCAATTCTTCTATCCTTATATGCTCAATTCAAGGTACAAAGTACTTTTAAAAAATATCAGTCGGTTTCAAATGCAAAGGGAATAACAGGTTCCCAGGTTGCAAGAAAAATTCTGGATGATCAGGGTCTCCTTGATGTTGAGGTTGAGTTGGTAGACGGCCATTTGAGCGACCACTACGACCCGAGAACCAGAACTGTTCGTCTATCACCAGATGTATACAATGGAACCTCGGTTTCTTCATTAGGTGTAGCTGCCCATGAGACAGGTCATGCAATTCAGCACAGTACCAGGTATATTCCATTAAGTATAAGAGCCAGCCTGGTTCCTGTTGCAAACATCGGGGGCACTTGGATTGCTTTCCCTTTAATCTTCATGGGATTCCTGATTCAGGCCTCGGGCTTGATTCTGTTGGGAATAGTTCTCTTCTCGGCTGCAGTTGCTTTCCAACTGGTTACCCTGCCTGTTGAGTTCAATGCGAGCAGCAGGGCTCTGGCCATATTAAGGAATGGTTTTCTATCATCCGATGAGCTGCGTCATACCCGGAAGGTACTTAATGCCGCAGCACTGACCTATGTTGCCGCAGCTACAATAGCTGTAGCCGAACTGATAAGATATATTATGATGTTCGTGTCATCCAATGATGAATAAACTAAATGCATTATATACTATAAGTCAGATACCTGCTGACTTATAGTTTTTTCAATTTTGATAAAAGCTTTTTAAAATCTTCGGGAAGAGGGGACTCAAATTCTATATAGCTTCCGGTTGTTGGATGAATAAAACCCAGCGTCTCGGCATGGAGCATTTGTCCCTCAGCCTTAATTTTAGGTTTTCTAGGCCCATACAGTTCATCTCCAACAAGCGGGTGACCGATGTGTGACATATGTACCCTTATCTGATGTGTTCTGCCTGTCTCAAGTGATGCCCTTATGAGAGTATATCCCCCAAAAAGTTCAATGACCTCATAATGCGTTACCGCCCGTTTACCCTTCCCGGGAACCACCGCAAACCTTTTCCTATCGGTCTTGTGCCTGCCTATCGGCGCATCAATGGTACCCTTCTGGCTTTTCAGGACACCATAAACCAGAGCTATATAGTTCCTTTTCATTGTATGCTCCTTCAACTGCTCTGAAAGGCTTATATGGGCATTATCATTTTTTGCAACTACAAGTATGCCTGTAGTATCCTTATCAATTCTGTGGACAATTCCCGGCCTTAGAACACCGTTAATTCCCGAGAGGCTGTTACATTTATGTAAGATAGCGTTAACCAACGTACCCGTACTATTACCGCATGCCGGATGAACCACCATGCCCTTGGGCTTGTTCACAACAATTATGTCATTATCCTCATAAATGATATCAATTGGTATATCCTGCGCAGCAGTCTCAATAGGCTTTATATCAGGTACCTGAATTTCAACTATCTGCCCTGGCTTGAGCTTGAGTGATGGTTTTGGAATCTGCCCGTCAACCTTCACCATGCCATCTTCAATTAGTTTCTTGATATATGACCTTGTCAGGTCCTGGTTTTTACGGCTTATAAATACGTCAAGACGTACTGTATCATCATTGCTGTTGGCCAGCAGTTCAATCCTATTCACTCCCTTTTTCCTCCGCACAATTATTCGTTCTTTCGTTGGAGAACAATAAGTAGAAACCCAGCAAAAGGGTACCAATAACAATTGATGTGTCTGCAAAATTAAACACCGGCCAGACTTTAAAATCTAAAAAATCTATTACATAGCCCAGCCTTAATCTGTCAATGTAATTACCAACTGCCCCTCCCATTATCAGGGCTGTTGATACAGCAACCATAGTGCTCTTACGGGCATTCTTAAGCATATATACCGACACTGCTATTAAAATTATTGGAATGCCAATAAGGAAAAACCATTTTTCATCCCTAAGAAGACCAAATGCACCACCGGTATTCTGTACGTAAGTCAAATCAAATACACCGTTAATGATGGTTACAGATGCATCCGACAGTCTGTCTACAGCAATGTATTTGGATATCTGGTCAACAGATAGTATTAGCAGCATGAGCAGGAAAAACTGCATTATAATCCTCCTTTAAAATTTATTTGACTTGTGCAATTAATAGTATTAGGTAGGGGGACACGACCATTCGCTTCGCTCAAGGAACTTCCCTCTTTGATTAAGGGGAAATGAATTAACTAGCGAATAAGTTTACGGAAAAATCCTAGATAAACAGGATTCTTGGATTCAGGTGGAGTATTTATCTCCAACTGAATCTTAGAAGCCGTTATCCAGGGACGTAACGCCGCTTCTCCCCCACTTGAACAAGAGCAGAGTCTTAGCGGCGGTAGTCATCGGATAAACTATGCGAAGTTATGCTCAAATTTCAGGAAGAATTGACAGGACGTCAATTTTAGGAATTATTGAGCCACGATGGCGAATTAATTCCGGTCTGAAATTTAGTATAACAAGCATCTAGTTTATCTTGATTTTGTAATCCTTATGAGCGGTTAATTTGTTTTCCTTATATAATTAAATCTAAAATAATTTATCAAAGTATCTTGAACCTTCTATCTGATTATCCTGAGTCCGGCATACTGAGCCATCAGTCTTTTGCTTCCTACGCTTTTAAAAGCTATGTCAAGCTTGAGGTCATCGCCTTCTTCCTCTACCCGTGTTATTACTCCAACACCAAACTTCTTATGCTCTACCAGAACACCGGTTTTCAGATTGGATAGTTCAACAGGCTCCTGACTGACCCCTGCTTCTCCATAAGATTGGGACTTCGGCATAGTTGAACCGTAAGAGCCTCCCGAATAGCTGCTTCGTCCGGTTGAATCCCACGATAAGAGGGTTTCCTTCCTGTCTTTTACGGTTTCAAGGCCATCTACCAATTCTTCCGGCATTTCTCTTACAAACCGTGAAACATTATTATATGTTGTACTGCCGAACAGTGTCCTGCAGTATGCTCCGGTCATATATACCTGTTCCCTGGCTCTGGTAATTCCAACATAACAAAGCCTTCTCTCCTCTTCCAGTTCACCTTCTTCAGAGAGTGAACGGTACCCTGGGAAGACTCCTTCTTCCATACCTGCCATGAACACGACGGGAAATTCCAAACCTTTGGCACTGTGGAAGGTCATAAATACTACCGCATCCTTTTCCTCATCCAAGGTATCAATATCCGAGACAAGGGACACATTCTCCAGGAACGAACCCAGGTCTGCATCTTCGTTCTCTCTTTCAAATTCAATTGCTACAGATATGAATTCCTTGAGGTTCTCTATTCTTCCCAGAGCTTCAATAGTATCTTCATCCTCAAGTTCCTTAAGATAGCCTGTCCTTCTTAGAATCTCTTCTATCAATTCTGAAACCTTAAGCTGTTCTTTTACCGCCTTAAGACCGCATATAATAGATGAAAAACTCTGAAGAGCCCCTGCAGCCCTGCTTATTCCCTGTATACTGTCAACCGCCTGAATCAGGCTGAATATGGAAACCTCCCTGGCTGCAGCCTGCTGTTCAAGCGATTCTACAGTAGTCTTGCCTATCCCTCTCCTGGGTACGTTAATAATCCTCCTCAGGCTGACAGAGTCAGACGGATTGTGGATTAACCTAAGGTAGGCCAGAAGGTCTTTTATTTCCTTTCTGTCGTAAAACTTCAGTGCACCTACAAGCTTGTATGGAACACCAAATTTCATGAATCCTTCTTCCAGTACACGGGACTGCGCATTCATCCTGTACAGAACCGCAAAGTCAGAATATCTTCTTAACCCGTCTCTGACCTGCTTATTTATTTCATAAATTATATACTCTGCTTCTTCATGTTCATTTGATGAGCAAAAATATTTAACACTGGTTCCAGTGCCGTTTTCAGTCCACAGCTTTTTGGGTTTACGGCCGGGGTTATTCCTGATTACATGGTTTGCCGCATCCAGTATGCTCTGAGTAGACCTGTAATTCTGTTCAAGCTTGATTACTTTTGTCCCGGGAAACTCCCTTTCAAAGTCAAGGATGTTTCTTATATTTGCCCCTCTCCATCCATATATGCCCTGGTCATCATCGCCAACAACGCATATATTGCCATGTGATGCCGAAAGCAGGCTTACAAGGGTGAATTGTGCGCTGTTGGTATCCTGGTATTCATCCACCAGTACATACCTGAATCTTGACTGGTAGTAGCCCAGGACTTCGGGAAACTCCGTAAAGAGTTCAATGGTCTTGATTATTATATCGTCAAAGTCAAGAGCATTGTTGATTTTAAGCTTCTTCTGGTATAACTCATAAATCCTTGCTACCTTACCCAGCCTGAAATCAGTTGAGTACATTGTCATGTATGTCTGCGGGTCAATCATTTCATCCTTGGCTCTGCCTATCTGATGCAATACAGACTTGGGTGGAAAGTTTTTTTCATTGAGGTTTAATTCCCTGAGACATTCCTTAATCAGTACCTGCTGGTCCGACATATCGAATATCACAAAATTCTTGTCATATCCAAGCTTGTCAATATCCCTTCTCAGGATTCTGACGCACGCCGAGTGGAATGTGCTGACCCACATATCCTCTCCTTCAGTGCCAATGAGCTTGATAACCCTGCTTTTCATCTCCTTAGCCGCCTTATTGGTAAAGGTTATAGCAATAATATTCCAGGGTTTTACGCCTTTCTCATCAACAAGGTAAGCAATCCTGTGTGTCAGAACTCTAGTCTTGCCGCTGCCTGCCCCTGCAAGTATAAGCAGGGGGCCATCCCCATGCGTAACCGCTTTCTTCTGTTGTTCATTTAATGCTTCAAGATAATTCATAGTACCCACCATATCAATATTGTTTAGCCTGTTTATTTTATTATAATCAGACTAAAAGTTCAATGCTGATTAACTTTGTTTGCTTAAACATAATTTAATCCTATATAATTTCAAAGAACCTCATGATTCCCATGTATATCCCCCAGGCAACTTTCTCCCTGTATTTATCATCGGACAGATTGCGCTCCTCCTCCGAATTTGAAAGAAACCCACATTCAACAATAACAGAGGGCACTTGTGTACCTTGCATAAGGTAAACCTCACCGATAGGAAGCGCTTCCCTGTTATCTTCAATCTGCAGGGTTACTTTTAATTCTTTCTGGATAGATACAGCCAGTCTCTTGCTATCTTCTGAACTCCTCGGGTAAAAGCTTTGAACTCCCTTATACCTTGGTTCAGGGAAACTGTTCAGGTGGATGGAAACATATGCATCAGCCTGACTGGAATTGATTATCTCCTTACGGTTTTTTAAATCAGAACGCTTCTTATTGCGAATGGATTTTTCGTCCTTATCATGTATAGACTCATCCACAGCCCTTGTAAGCTGGACTATACATCCTCCCTGCTCAAGGTATCCCTGAAGCTTCAGAACAATGTCCAGGTTGATGTCTTTCTCCAATGCCCCCGATTTTCCTATTGCGCCGGGGTCAGGACCCCCATGCCCAGCATCAAGCACTATAACCTTATTTGTAATAGGAAGTACAACTGTCGGCGCTGTTGTACCTTGCATTGTAATGCAGTATGATATGTATGACACTGTCATCAGTAGGCAAATCATCAGTATGTTGTACTTCCTCACTACTAATACCATAATTAGTCTCCCGCCCCATTTTATCTAATTATAGTTATTAAATGCCGGACGCTATTATTACTAACTCCAGGTAACAAAAAAAGGGAAACAGGATTGTTTCCCTTTTCTACTGCACCTATCGGTTCTTAACGGAACTTTCTCTTATCCTTAATGTATACACTCCCCTGAAGCATCTTAGCTTTTTTCTTTACTTCTGCAGCTACCTCTGCAATTTGAACAGGACTGTACAGAACCCTTGACTCGTTGGTAACCACAGCAATGGATATAGTCATTATTGGAAACTCCATTGTCTGACCAAGTCTATTCATAGTTGTTATATACCCTTTTTCTCTGTCTTCTTTAGAGTATATCTCAACTATCTTGTCATCAAAATCCTGAATTATTCCTTCACATATCTCAGCAGCCCTCTCGGGAACGGTAATTACCACAAAATCATCACCACCAATGTGGCCTATGAAATCACCTGTATTACCTACCATATGTACATTGGATAGTATAATGTCTGCAGTAAGCTTTATAGCCCTGTCACCACTCGAAAAGCCATATACATCGTTATATGCCTTGAAGTTATCCAAGTCCAGATAGAGCACTGCAAACAGTTCTTCCTTGGCAATCCTCTTATTTATTTCAGCATGAATTTCTATATTGCCTTGGAGGCCAGTAAGCGGGTTGGCCCATCTGTTTCTATCTATCCTTCTGAGGGTATTTTTTACTCTACTTACCAGTTCTTTGTGGTTGAATGGTTTGAATATGTAATCATCAACACCTAGCTCAAGTCCTGTAAGTTTGTCCTCTTCATTATCCTGAGCCGTAAGCATTACAATGGGCATCAGATTGTTGCTTTCATCATCCCTCAAAACTTTGCAAACCTCAAAGCCATCCATGCCCGGCATTACTACGTCTAAAATAACCAAATCCGGCTTTTCTTCTCTTACCTTCTGAAGCCCCTCAAGCCCATTTTTGGCAACTATAACATCATACCCAGCTTCAGTAAGTATCTCGGTAATAATACTTATAGTTAGTTCTGTATCGTCTATAACTAGTATTTTTTTCTTAAACATATATTTTCCCCCTGAACAGGCAATAAACTCTCTAATAAAACTATTATAATACAAATTCAATACAAATTAAATCTATTTATTTTTCAAATGCAAAGATATAAGTCAAGGCATTAGCAAATTTTAGTGGTAAGATTTCGGTTTTACTGACATATCCTATATTGATACCAAGGTTGGGAGGGATACCCTTGTCTCGTAAAACCCGCTATTCCAAGTATTACATATCTTTAACAGAAGAAGATGCAGAATTCGGCCTATCAGGTACACCTAAAGGGCTGGCCAGATTTGAAACCAATAATGACCAGTGCAGGTTTTCTCTCAGTACCGAATATCTTAAACCGCCTGCCGATGGATATACATATGACTGCTATTTCATAGCTTCGGGCCCTGTAAGATTTAAATCTATATCTATAGGGAGTATTGAAATAATTAATGGTAAAGGCAAGCTCTTTTCATCATTCTCACCCTGGGATGTTAACCATTCCGGACTCACTCTGGAGGATTTTAACGTAATAGCAGTTGTCTGCAAACCGGAGAATATGGAGTACGATAAAAGGGTTATGTTTCCTCTTGTTGGCTACAGGTATGGGAAAGTCGGCTGGAGGGAAGAATTCGAATCAAGTGTTCATCCCAAAGCCCTTGAGGATGTCAATAGATATGAAGACATAACTTCTCTGAAAAAATATTCTGAGAGCTCCCAAACCAAACCAGACACTAAATCTGAATATGATTATGAAAGTGAAATTCCTATCGATATCCCAATACCCTCCGGGGTTGGTGCAGCTCATTCTGATAAATCTGAAGACTTCGCTCCTGAAAAACAATGGGGATGTACAGCTGAAAACTCTGATATGTATTACCCTTTTCATTATCCATGCAGTTCAAAACTGTTTGAGCACCACCCCGTATACTTTCCATGCACAATTGACAGGATAAAGAAGCTGGAAAACCTGCTTTCCATGTCTTTCTCGGAATGCAAACCATTTTCTGCTGCCGGGGATTCATCCAGATGGTGGAAGGTAAAAAACCATCAACTGCTAATACGCATACTACATACCTCAGGTTATCCGAATCTTGTGCTTCCAAACAGTTATTTAAATACCTCATATTACGTTTATGGTTACTATATTGTAGGTATAGATTGCTGCGGCAGTCCATACAGCTTTGCTTACGGTATTCCATCTCTGTATGGGATAGACTCCAGGCCGGGAGGTTTTTCATGCATATGGAAGTCAGAAAACAATAATGGTGAACTGTATGGTGAATTCGGATACTGGATATTGAAGATTGATATGGTTAGTGCAAATACAGGGTAATAGGCAGGAACTCCTGCCTATTACCCTGTATCCTTATTCTTGCAACCTTTGCTTGAGTGCACTGTGCTCATCCATTATCTCCTTCGGCAGCCTGTCACCGAACTTTTCGAAGAAAGTGAACTGTGTTTCCAGTTCTTCTTTCCATACTTCCTTGTCAACTTTCAGGAGTGATTGAATTGATTCAAGCGGTAAATCCAGTCCTTCAAGGTCAAGGCCGTCAACGGCAGGTACATAACCAATAGGAGTTACGTCCGCTTTGCCCTCACCTTCACAACGTGATATCATCCATTTAAGAACACGCAGATTTTCCCCAAATCCCGGCCAGATAAACTTTCCATTATCATCGATACGGAACCAGTTTACATGGAATACCTTGGGAGGCTTTGGTATCTTTCTGCCCATCTCCAGCCAGTGTCCAAAGTAGTCAGCCATATTATAGCCGCAGAACGGAAGCATAGCCATAGGATCACGCCTGACTACACCAACAGCACCTGCTGCCGCCGCAGTAGTCTCGGACGCCATTGTTGCCCCTACAAACACTCCGTGCTGCCAATCAAACGACTGGTATACCAACGGAGCAACCTTGGCACGCCTTCCTCCAAATATTATTGCCGAGATTGGAACTCCTTCGGGTTTCTCCCACTCAGGAGATATTGAGGGACACTGCCTTGCAGGAACTGTAAACCTCGAATTCGGATGAGCTCCGGGCTGACCACTCGTGGGACTCCAGGGTTCACCCTTCCAGTCAATTCCGTTCCTGGGAGGTTCCTGATCAAGTCCTTCCCACCACACCGTACCCTCCGGGGTTTCAACTACATTAGTATAGATTGTATTCTTCTGAATAGCTGCAAGCCCGTTTGGATTGGTTTTTGAGCTGGTACCAGGCACTACTCCGAAAAACCCCGCTTCAGGGTTGACAGCCCACAGACGCCCATCTTCCCCAATATGCATCCAGGCAATATCATCTCCAACCGTCCATACCTTATAGCCTTTCTGTGAAAGGGGAGGAACAAGCATTGCCAGATTGGTCTTTCCGCAAGCGCTGGGGAATGCAGCAGCAACATATGATGTCCTGCCCTCGGGGTCCTCTATGCCAAGTATCAACATATGCTCAGCCATCCACCCTTCTTTCCATCCCATGTGGCTGGCTATGCGAAGTGCGAAGCATTTCTTACCCAGAAGCACATTGCCGCCATAACCTGAACCAACGCTCCATATTGTTTTATCCTCAGGGAAATGGCATATAAACCGCCTTTCCGGATTCAAATCGGCTTTGGAATGAAGTCCTTTAACAAAATCCTCCGAAGCTCCAAGCTGGTCCATTGCCACTTTACCCATTCGGGTCATAATTCTCATATTTAAAACTACATATATACTGTCGGTAAGCTCTATTCCTACCCTGCTCAACCGGGACCCTACTGGTCCCATCAGGTAAGGAACTACATACATGGTTCTTCCCTTCATTGAACCATCAAAAATCTTCCCAAGCTTGTCGTAAGCCTCTGCAGGTGACATCCAGTTGTTATTGGGCCCTGCTTCTTCCTTCCTTGATGTGCAAATGAATGTAAGGTGTTCAACTCTAGCCACATCATTTACTGCTGTTCGGTGGAGATAACATCCAGGCAGTTTTGCCCGGTTCAGTTCCTTTATCTCCCCTGTCCTGCAAGCCTCATCCGCCAGCCTCTTTCTTTCTTTCTCCGAACCGTCCAGCCATACAATTTTGTCCGGTTTTGTAAGCTTAGCCATTTCTTCAACCCAGCGTGATACTGCTTTGTTGTTATACATAAATATCTCCTTTCTAAGAAATTGGATTTGAGCCTTACTTTTTAGTGGTTTGCCATTAGACGGTTATTGGCCTATAAGAATTTTCAAGACTTACAAGAGTATGTGTTTGTACATGATAAGCAGTGCATTAATATTATACTTAAATATTCAGATGTTTTAAAGGCTGTATATTTAATTTCTCTTTGAACTGTAATCCTGATATTACCGGACCAATGTATTCACTATCTTGACATAATCTGATATGGATAGAGCCTCAGGTCTCAGTGCTGCTTCAACACCAATTGTGTCCAGTATTTGTTTCAGCTCAGTTTTATTATATGAAAAAAGGCCTGAATTGGATATACTGTTTAGTATGGTTTTTCTCCTTTGACTGAATAGGGCTTTAATAAATCTGAAAAAGAGTTCCTTATCCCTGACATCATACTGCGGCTCACCATATACATCAATTTTAACCACGGCGGAAGTAACTTCAGGTCTTGGAATAAATGACTCCGGAGGTACATCCCGAACCATGGATGGTAAACCATAATAAGATACTGCCAGGCTCAAAGCGCCGTATTCCTTCCCTCCGGGACCGGCACTAATCCTCCGGGCAACCTCTTTTTGAACCATTACGATTATGGTTTTTAGCCCAAGGTCTTCTTCAAGAAGTTTCATAATCACCGGTGAAGTTATATAATACGGAAGATTGGCAACCACCTTTATATCACCATTGTGCCCAAGTCCACTTATTAAGCTTCCCAGGTCCAGATTAAGTATGTCCTCATGAATTACCCTATAATTATTGTATTCACTTAAAGTGTTTTCTAGTATATCAATAAATCTCCTGTCCAACTCTACCGCAGCAACTTCTCCTGCTCTTTCGCAAAGCTCGGAAGTCAGGGTTCCCAGTCCCGGACCTATTTCAATTACAAGGTCATCTTTTTTAAGCTCTGCAGCAGAAACAATGGAGTCCAGTACCCGCTCGTCAATCAAAAAATTCTGCCCCAGCCTCTTATTGGGACGCAAATTAAATTTTTTCAGTATGCCCCTGGTCTTTAGCTCAAGTAAATTCATAACCGCTCCTTATTAATATACATAAACATAGCCGAAAATTTCTACTATTCTAAAGAAATCTCCGGCTCTATTCCTATTGTCTTTCCAAAAGCTTATCCTATGTATTACTCAAGCACATATACCTTTACCGGGCGTCTCCCCCAAAAATCCACCTCTTTTTTGGTTTCGAAATAAAGGTCTATCTTGTTTCCCTTTATTGCCCCTCCGATATCGGCGGCAAGAGACACTCCATAATCTGGAACTCTATCATCCAGACTTTCCACATATAATCTTGAACCTAAAGGTATCACCTTGGGATCCACTGCTACTATTCCTTTTCTTGTTCTTATACCGCTATATGTAATGCCGTACTCAGGATGTCCAGGGTTTTTACCGGTACTTTCATAACTGTTGTCATAGGCTGTAGCACTCATTTCAATAGATTTCTTATATCTGAGCTTATCCCCCCTGGATGTTACAACGAAGGATGAAGTCCCATACTCTACTACTTTGCTGACCGGTTCAGCAACTATCTTCTTACTTAATAAGGTTCGGCTTACTTCTTCTCCGTCCCTGTATACAACCCGGTAGCTTTTCTCCACTGTACCATTCTTTCCTTCTCTTACTACCCTTGTTTCTCCTCTGCCAAGCTTAGTGCTGGCCTTTCTTTCAACCTCGTAGGACACTTTGCTTTTTTCTACCTCAATTTTCTCAGTAAAGCTATTCTTATCTTCTTCTATAATACTTTGAAGGCTATAGCCCCTTACCACATCTTCACTGAGCTTTACGAGATACCCGTCACTACCCATGCCTTTGCTGTTTTCCACTTGCGCTACACTTGATGCCGGACTGCTTATATCAATAGCACACAATGGTCCAACCAAGCTGTCAGGATTGGGTTTTATAATGTCGCCTTCATCAAGTTCAATTTCATTTTCTTTAAGGACATCACCAACTGTCTTCCCCATGGTCTTTACAAATATCTTTGTACCCTTGTTGTTGATTTCAACTTTCTTTACCTGTGAAGCATAGACAAACATACTCACAAGCGAGGCAAGAGAAACTGTAAACAGGATAAGGGTTATATGCTTCCATCCCCACTGCCTCTTCTTATCATTATCAGACTTCAAAATACTTTTCCCTCCCAAATGTTAATTTAAAGGGCCAGGTTAATTCTATTCCTTTTCGGTTATTTTGTCAAATCTTTGGATATGGTACCCTTTTTTTCTAATTCTGATTATATTATTATCCATTAATGGAATAATTATGTCCAAAAACTATCTATGTTTTCGGACAGTCATAATAACATTATATCATATTACATAAGGTTATGGAATGTTAACCCGGAATAATCTTTTTGCATTCTCAGTGGTTATTCTTGCAGCCTCTTCCAATGGAATACCTCTGGATTCAGCCACTTTCTCGGCTACCAGCCTTACAAACGAAGAATTGTTTCTGCGACCCCTGAAAGGTTCGGGCGTCAGATAGGGACAGTCGGTCTCAATTAGTATTCTGTCCATGGGCATATTCTTAAGAACTTCAACTGACTTTTTTGCATTTTTGAAGGTGATAGGACCTGCAAACGAGATATAAAACCCTAGATTAAGCAGTTCTTTAGCCATGTCCCAACTTCCGGAAAAACAGTGAAATACACCAGACGCTTCGAATGGGGCATGGCTTTTAACCATTTCCAATGTATCTTCATGTGCATCCCTGTTGTGTATAATCACCGGAAGTCCTAATTCCTTAGCTATAGACAGCTGCTTTGAAAACCAGGATTTCTGCACCTCTCTGGGTGAGAAGTCATAATAGTAATCGAGTCCTATTTCACCCAGGGCAGCAACCTTGGGGTGGTCACACAGCTCAATGATTGTTTTTTCATCATCATTCTGGAGCTTTGCAGCTTCATGCGGGTGAACCCCGGCAGCTGCAAAGACATAGCTGAATTTCTCAGAAAGCTTAATGCTCTTTCTGGAAGATGCAATATCTGAACCGGCATTCAGGATATACCTTACCCCGCTGTCGTAAGCACTTTGAATTACTTCATCTGCATCTTCACTGAACCTGTCATCATCATAATGGGCATGTGAATCAAACAGCACAATGCATACCTCCTGTATTTCCAAGGACGCCAGTAGTCCTGAAGCCTTTCTACTTCACTTTTGCCCCCGGCTCCATATCTCCGTAAATAGTTGCAAGGGTTAACTCTTCTCCCTTGCTGGCAGCCAGTATCATTCCTCTTGACTCTACACCCTTCAGCTTTACAGGTTTAAGATTGGCTACGAGGATAACTTGCTTCCCTATGAGATCCTCAGGGGAGTAATGCTTAGCAATACCCGAAACCACTGTACGGGTTTCCCCTCCAGCGTCCACCTCAAGCTTAAGCAGTTTATCCGCTCCTTCAATCTTTTCAGCTTTGAGCACCTTTGCCACACATAGGTCAATCTTTGCAAAGTCGTCGATTGAAATATATTTGTTCTCAGCATCCGTATCCTTTACCGGCTTCGCTTCCGGCTGCTTCGCCTGGGCATTATTACTAATATCCTCATCTTTTACATCCACCCGTGGGAAAATAGATTCTTCCTTTCTCACCTTGGAGCCTGCAGGCAGCAGTCCCCATTTTGAAGCCGAATCCCATTCGGTCAGACTGTCTTCACCAATTCCCAGCTGTCCCCAGATTTTCTCCGGCGTCCTGGTCATGAACGGTCTCAATAATACCGAGATTATTCTTATACTCTCACCCAGATTGTAAAGCACCGTTCCCAGCCTTGCCCTGTTTGTCGGGTCTTTGCCAAGCACCCACGGCATTGTTTCATCTATATACTTGTTGACCCTTGAAATTGTCTTCCATATCTCGGTCAGAGCAAGATTGAACTGCATTCTGTCCATTAATTCGTTCACTTTCTGTGGGGTTTGCAAAACAGTCCGCTTTAAATCATCATCAAAATCTCCTGTCGCATCTGCCTGCGGCAGTTTACCCCCAAAGTACTTTTCAATCATAGCTGCTGTTCTGCTAACCAGATTACCAAGGTCGTTGGCCAGGTCTGAATTTATCCTGTGTATGAGTGCTTCATTGGAAAAGTTCCCGTCAGCTCCGAAAGGAACCTCCCTCAGTAGAAAATACCTTATTGCATCAAGACCATACTTATCGATAAGTACTTTCGGGTCAACAACGTTGCCTTTGGATTTTGACATTTTCCCGCCATCCAGAACAAGCCATCCATGTCCAAATACCTGCTTGGGTAATTCCTCACCGAGAGCCATAAGCATTGCCGGCCATATTATGGTGTGAAATCTTACGATTTCCTTGCCGACAAGGTGCACATCTGCCGGCCAGTATTTTTTATATCTTTGGTCATCACTGCTCAGATAGCCCAGTGCCGTTATATAGTTTGAAAGTGCATCAATCCATACGTAAATTACATGTTCCTGGTCAAAGCTAACCGGAATCCCCCATTTGAATGTTGTTCTGGATACACAAAGGTCTTCCAGTCCCGGTTTCAGAAAGTTATTCAGCATCTCATTCTGCCTGGAGACCGGCTGAATGAATTCAGGGTTTTCCTCTATGTGCTTTATCAGTCTGTCCTGGTACTTTGACAGCCTGAAGAAATAGCTTTCCTCCTTCACAAGCTCGACATCCCTGCTGCAGTCGGGACATTTCCCGCCCACAAGCTGACGCTCTGTCCAGAAGGCTTCACAGGGAGTACAATACCAACCTTCATATGTACTTTTATATATATCCCCCTGGTCATACAGCTTCTTGAATATCTTCTGCACCACTTCTTCATGTCTCTTCTCTGTAGTCCGGATAAAATCATCATAGGATATATCCATGACTTCCCACAGCTCTTTTATACCGGCAACAATATGGTCAACATATTGTATGGGGCTTACTCCTTTCTCCCGTGCAATACGTTCAATTTTCTGCCCGTGCTCATCAGTACCTGTAAGAAACATTACATCAAATCCGCGCAGCCTCTTGTATCTGGCCATTGCGTCTGCTGCAACAGTCGTATACGAGTGGCCTATATGAAGTTTGTCACTTGGATAATAAATAGGTGTGGTTATATAGAACGTTTTTTTATACATATTAATACCTCCCCTGGTAACCAAATCCACAAGTAGTTATTGATTAATATACTTGTATTCTCCCCATTTTTCAAGTAGTTTTTCTATGTGAATCACCTATTGTCCGTAAAATAGAACCTGTACTTGCTTATATATCTTTGTCTGATAAAATTCAAAAAACAACTAGAATTTCCTACAGAATATATTATAATAGTATATATAGATCAATAAAACTCATATTTATTCGGTACAGCGTATTATGCACTTTATTACTGGATTAATATTCTTACCAGCCTTATTCAATTAATTACAGCATATTTAGTTGTCTGGGAAATATGCTGATTCAGTTTCGGTCACCGATTTTCCAATATAATACTATACCGGGACAAAAGAATTATCTCCGGATGTCAGTTTTTGCAAGATAATTACCAACTATTCAAAGGAGGAAAATAACATGGAGAAAGTTCAAAAGGTAGAAAAAAATAAACCAAAAGTTTTAAAGGTACTATTGTACATCTTCCTTGGGCTGATAGCTGCCGTGGGGATAACTGCAGCCGGCTTCCCGCTGTATTCTAGTTACCTGGCAGGGAAAGAGTTTCCACAAAAGATTGATAAGGTTCAAGCCTCACAGCCCAGCGGTCAGAAAATGTTAGTTGTCTATCAGCCATCTTCAAACTCAAGCTTTTCTGAAGAAGTTGCCCACAAAATTGCAGAGGGTGCGTCGGAGCAGGGGATTGACGTTACTCTGATGAGGCCTACGGCAGACCCTTCAATTGATACCGCCAGCTTCGATACTATTGTTTTTGGCACACCATGGTATCTGCAGCCATCGAAAAAACTGCTTGAATTTATGGAAACCCTACAGAACCCATCAGAAAAGAAAATCGGCCTTTTCATTACCGCTGGAGGACAAAATGAACCTTCAATGTTTGAGCCTCTCGAAAAAGCACTGGGTATAGAAAGTGCTGCCAATAAACAAGTATTTGGATATAAGGAGTATACTGCTGATAAAGCCCTAGAATTCGGCAGACAGATTGGAGAAAAATGATTGAAGTATATAGAGCATACTTTACAGCACCAAATATTATTACGCTGACAAGAGTATTTCTTATACCTCTTTTTGTATTCTTCATATACGAAGGATTGACTGCAGATTTTCCTTATATATATGTTGCTGTTAATGCTGCATTCTTTACATTTATCCTTATTCGTATTTCAGACATCCTGGATGGCTGGATTGCCCGTCTTACAAATAAAACTTCAGCACTTGGAAGCTACCTGGATGTCTGGAGCGACTTTTTGTTTGTTTTTTGCTCCTTCATTGCACTTAATTTAATGGGTATTATTCCTGTCTGGCTCACTATGCTGGCATCCTATAAATTTTTTGAGTTCCTTATTTCCTCAGAAATTATTAGAAGGTGCTTGCCTGGACATAAACAAAAAAATAATACGGTTCTTCATTACGATATTCCCGGAAGGATTGCCAGCGCACTGTTTTACTCTCTTCCGTGTATAGTATTGACCTGCAAGCTGCTTTGTGTTGATTTGAATTCTTTATATACACTCTACCTGGGCATACTCATATTTACAGCAGCTTCCTCAATACTAAAGTTCTACAATGTCAGAAAAATATTGTTCCCGAGCAGAGCTGCTTCTGATGTACCTTTCTTAAAATAATTGTTTTAGAGGTTGGTGGTTATCAATGTTTAATCCACGCACTGCAGTACTTCTCATGTTGAAGCTTGCACCGGTTATTATAGGATTACTTATTGCCCGGATAGGCTTTACGTCATCCCAGCCGTTGCTTATGGTTGCCGGTCTATTTCTAAGCGGTGTGTGCCTTATACTATTTATAAGGAAATTCAAGCTGAAGATGGTTGCTCTTCTTACAACATTTGCCCTTGTCCCACTTGTAGCTGTTGCCTGGTCATTGGTCCACCAATTCGATGTTGAGAACCTCAACTCTCTTGAGCATACATTAGAATTGGTTTCACAGAAACACGCTCACGAAATAAGTAAATGGATAGAGGAAAGACACGAGGATCTCAAACTGATAGGCAGCTTGAATGAATTCAAGGATGATCCCTTCAAATCCCGAAGTTTATCTCTCAAAGAACAAAACATCCGCAATTTAATCGAGAATGTAAAAGAGTCATCACAAGCTTATAGGGAAATCTCAATCCAGGATTCATCGGGTAAGATACTCTTTTCAACTGATAAAACTAATGAAGACAAGATAATTGAAATAAATCAGGGCATCTATGACACAAGTCTTGAAACCGGTGAGCCCACCGTTGTTATTTCCATACCGGTTAATAATCAGGAATGGTCTTTCATTATATATTCCGAGCTTGACCTTTCAGGTATTCTTTCAGGCATCAACTCAATTAAACTCTCGGACAAAGTACCAAACAGTACTGTTAACACGCATGTTGTGAATAGTAAAGGTTCTTTTCTTATCCCGTCCCAAGACAAGCTTTCAGCTTCCGGTATGGATGTCAGTATTGAGTCATACCTTTCACAGATTAACAACCGTGACTTATTCTATCAGAGCTTTGCCGGCATTAGGGCTATAGGGGCTTTTTCGGTTGTAGATAAAACAGGTTGGTATGTAATAACCGAACAGGATTACAGTGAGTTGATTTCAGGTATCCATGAGAGGTCCTTCATGAACCCATTCGTTGTTCTTATTACAACATTTATTGTGGTAATTGTTTTCACCCTCATATTTTCGTTTGGTCTCACAAAACCAATTACGCTCTTGGAAGAACTGATGCTTAGAGGAGCTGAAGGTGACCTCTCGGTTCTATTCAAAAAAAGCAAATTCAATATAATAAGAATTGCTGAAATAGACAGAATGTCGGATGCTTTTAACAGAATGGTAAATAAAATCCGCACACTTAACCAATCCCTGGAAGCACGTATACAACAGCAGGCTCATGCATCTGAGGAACTTAAAAGCGCAAATGAAGAGCTGCATGCACAGCAGGAAGAAATGTCTGTTCTTAATCATGACCTCACGCAGTCCAACCAGAAACTTGAACATGCATTCAATGAAATGAGAGAAACTCAATCCAATCTGGTAGAACACGAGAACAGAATTATTGATAATATCAAGCATATTAGCGATTTATCAAATGGCATACTTGAGGATATGAAAGGTTCGTCTGCATTCATCCATCAAGGCAATCAGTCTATT
>JAWLGL010000194.1:2774-3863 GCA_041685035.1 Clostridia bacterium | reverse complement strand
TGATAAGCGGTTAATCGGCCATGTGCGTTTTGCTCTGAATGGTATTGAGAGCAAATTCTCGCACGGCCATAAAATCATGGTTAGTTTGAAAGACATGTACGGCTTTAGGGCTTTCAAGCTAACCGCCATTCCGCCGCTGTGCACCGGCATGTATTTAAATTATATCAAGGAAATCGAAGTAGGTTATAAGCTATGCTTAAACCTATTCGATATTGTACTACGCCTACCATGCACAGCAAGGAATGATAAGCGGTTAATCGGCCAAGTGCGTTTTGCTCTGAATGGTATTGAGAGCAAATTCTCGCACGGCCATAAAATCATCCATTAATTATGGTATATTGTTATGGTATATTATTATTATATATAATGCATGCAAAAAATACAACCGTTAACTATTTGGCCGTTAATATTTGATACATAAATTCTATACACCCTATTGACTGGGTGGTCAATAGGGTGTATAATTTGATTATTGATTGACCATATGGTCAACATAATAAATGAAATACAGATATGAGGTTAAGCAGGGTGGTCAATATAAAATCTGATGGAATGAAGATGTGATGAAAAATGAGCAATAATATTGTAGTTTTAAAAGAGGTTGTTAAGGAATATAAAATGGGTGAGGTCAGTGTAAAAGCAGCTAACGGAGTGTCCTTCGAGGTAGCGGAGGGTGAGTTTGTGGTTGTACTGGGTCCAAGCGGGTCCGGCAAAAGCACTGTACTTAATATAATAGGAGGCATGGACAGACCAACCTCAGGAGAGGTATGGATAGATGGCAGGGACATCTCAAAGCTGACCGATAAGCAGATGACCGATTACAGGAGAGACAAAATAGGTTTTGTATTCCAGTTTTATAATCTTATGCCCAATCTTACAGCTGCTGAAAATGTTGAGCTGGCGTGCGAAGTAAGCGACGAGCCCCTGGATGTGAAGCAGATTTTAAGCAGTATTGGTTTAAGCGGAAGGCTGGATAACTTTCCTTCGCAAATGTCAGGTGGAGAACAGCAGAGAGTGGTACTTGCGAGGGCACTTGTCAATAATCCGGCAGTTTTGATTGCTGATGAACCCACAGGAAATCTTGACCCC
>JAWLGL010000194.1:0-2764 GCA_041685035.1 Clostridia bacterium | reverse complement strand
AAGGTTCTCCGAGAGGTAGATATGCTGGAGAGAAGAGACCATAGACCACTGCAGCTGAGTGGTGGAGAACAGCAGAGAGTTGCTATTGCAAGAGCCATTGTAAAGAACCCCAGGCTTCTGCTCTGTGATGAGCCTACAGGTGCTCTGGATTATGAAACAGGCAAAGCTATTCTCAAACTTCTGAGGGAAGTTAACAGAGAGATGGGTAAGACAGTGATGGTAATTACCCACAATGCGGCAATTGCAGACATGGCAGACAAGGTTGTACGTTTCAGGAGCGGTATGGTTGAGTCTGTTATGATAAACGATAATCCGCTTCCGCCTGAAAGGATTGAGTGGTAATGAGGATTTTATTCAGGAAGCTTTTACGGGATTTGAGAGAGTCGAAAGGACAGTTTATTGCCACCTTAATAGTAGTAGTTATCGGGGTTATGTTTTATACAGGTATAAATGCCACCTTCAGAAACCTGTCCGGGGCAAGTGAGAAGTATTACAAGGAATATAGATTTGCAGACCTTTTTGTGTCTGTCATACGGGCGCCTGAGAGCATTGCAGATAAGCTTGAACAGCTGCCCGGGGTTAAAATGGCTTCAGGCAGGCTGGTACAGGATGTAAAAATCACCATCTCGGGAGAGAATGCCGTTATCAGGCTGATAACACTTCCTGATGAGAAAACAGAGATAGTAAATGATATTGTTATCAAAGCAGGAAGGTATTTTTCCTTGAATGAGAGCAACCAATGCCTGGTTGAGGAAGACTTCTTCAAGGCTCATGGCCTTACGGCCGGAGATAACATTACTGCTGTTATAAATGGGGCTGAAGTGCGGTTGAGGATAACCGGATCTGCAAAAAGCCCGGAATACGTCTACCCGGTTAAGGATGGCAGTGAGTTGATACCCGACAATCGAAAATTTGGTATAGTATATGTCAAGAATTCATTTGGCCAGGCAATACTAGACATGAACGGTTCAGTTAATGATATCAGTATTTTGCTTAATGATAGCGCTGACATTAAGAAAGTACGTGATGATGTTGAAAAACTCCTGGACAATTACGGCATTACTGCCCTGACTGAAAGGGAAGACCAGATAAGCAACAGGATGCTTTCCGAGGAAATGAACGGGCTGAAATCTACAGCCGGGGCTTTTCCTGTAGTATTCTTTATTGTAGCTGCAGCAATCATATATATTATGATGGGGAGGATAGTGGAGAATCAGAGAATACAGATAGGAGTTCTGAAAGCCTTCGGGTTTAAAGATACACAGGTTCTTGCGCACTATCTTTCGTTTTCACTGGTAATAGGTATCACAGGCAGTATTATTGGCACTGTTATGGGGATGTTTCTCGGCAAGTCATTTACACAGCTTGAAAACATGTACTTCAATCTGCCGCCCGCCGATATGAAAGTATACCCTGAGCTTGCAGTTCCTGCATCACTGCTTACAATATTCTTCTGTCTGCTGGCAGGATATAATGCCTGTAAGCTGGTATTCAGAATAATGCCCGGAGAAGCGATGCGTCCTAAAGCACCTGTTGCGGGCAGAAGGATCCTGCTGGAAAAAGTTAAGCTGTTGTGGGCAAAGTTCAGCTACAGCTGGAAGATTACCTTGCGCAACCTGTTCAGAAACAAGAAGAGAGCAGCTTTAACCTCTGTAGGTGTTTTCTTTTCAGCGGCACTGCTTGTAATAGGGTTCGGGTCAATGGATTCCTTTAATTATCTTATTGCCCAGCAGTACTCAACAGTTCAGAATTATGATATTAAAGTTAATTTTACTCGTTTTATCAGCTATGAGGAATTGAACTATATAAGGTCACTGCCTTATGTAACAAAGCTTGAACCTGTGATAGAAACGGGAGTTGAAATACGCAACGGCTGGAAAAAGAAGAATATTGGCTTTGTAGCGCTGGAAAGCGGAGCAGAGCTGTACCGTGTAACAGATAAAAACGGCAATGCAGTTAATATACCCTCCAGTGGTATAATGATTCCGGAAAAGCTGGCAGACACCCTGGGAGTTGTGAAATTTGACAGAGTAGTCCTTAAGCCCTTTTATCCCGACATGAAGAAAAAGGAGGTTGCAGTTAAGGGCCTTGTTACGCAGTACCTGGGCTTAAGTGCATACAGCAGTATGGAGGCTGTGCGTCAGGTCTTTGGGGAGTCAGGTATGGCAAACTCTGCGGTGCTGAAGCTGCAAGCTACTGTGCACGAGAAGGAGGTTATTGATAAACTGAAGGAGCTGCCCGTAAGCGGGTCCATACAATCAAAGTCTGATGCCATGAACAACCTGATGAAGAACATGGCAGCCATGAAGTCTTCCATGGGTGTCATGATACTTCTGGCTGGCGTACTGTCCATGGCGGTTGTTTATAATATAGCAACCATAAATATCTTTGAGAGGCAAAGGGAGCTTGCTACGCTTAAGGTTCTCGGCTTCAGGGACAGGGAGGTGCAGAAGCTGGTTTTCAATGAAAACTTTATAATTACCTTTATCGGTATAGCACTGGGGCTGCCTTGCGGAGGATGGCTCGGAAAATATATGATGACGGCTTTCGAGACAGACGCATATACAATACCTTTTTATGTGCTGAACAGGACGTACGCTATTGCAGCCGTACTGACAATTATATTCACATTTGCTGCAAACCTTATAGTAGTAAGAAAAATTAAACGTATAAAGATGGTAGAAGTGCTTAAAAGCAACGAGTGACAGAAAGGGGGTTAAAGGGGACATTCCGCAGCGAGGAATACCCGCTTGACAGCGGTGTG
>JAWLGL010000193.1:0-3872 GCA_041685035.1 Clostridia bacterium | reverse complement strand
CCTGGTCTACATACGAAACAAGCGCATCAACAATGGAATACTCATTGGTATCATTTATATCAAGAATATCACAACCTACAATATTTGTTGTCCCGAACTCACGCTCAATCATACCTGCCAGTCCATCGGGTGAAAATCCTGTAGTTCCGGTATCCATCAGTTTAAGTGCATCAGTATACCTCGAGTTCTCCAGCAGACTAAAGTAATTATACACAATTGACTTACCTATTTTTTTATTAGTTAATCCGGCTTCAAAGGAATTTATAGTTGGGAAAACAAATCTATACATAACACCCAATACAAGAAAAATTAGAAACAAGGTACTGATAATACTGCAAAAACTCAGATCAATCTGTCTGCAGCTCTTTAACGGCAGACCCGAATCCATCTTCTCTGTCTTGGCTTTTTTAAACCGTTCTGCCTGTTTACTGCGTTTTTCAGTCAATGCATCATTTTCAACTGTATGTGCTGCTTCTTTTTTCAGCTTGATACGCTTCTTCATAATTTAATACCTTTCCAAAGTATACCTATAATTAAATTATAATATTATTTTTTAATATTACAATATTTTAAAATTAATTCAATATGATATAATCTATTTGTGCAAGGTCAGTGTGTTCAGAAAACATGATAAGGAGGCCTTTTCATGGATATATATTTATTTGAGATAGGTATGTTGTTTATTTATCAACTGTTTATACTCGCAACCGTTGGTCTTATTGGCTGGCTTGTTTACGACTTGCTGTTTTTGCGAGGTGTATCACTAAAGGAAGAACTGTTTCAAAATAACAGCCTTCCGATGTGGATTGAATTCACCGGCGGCTTTCTGGCTCCGGTTCTCTTCCTGGTTACAAGTATTATCGAACCTTCCGGCAAGTTCATATATCACGGAAAGATTAAGGATATTCTGATAGCTGTATCCTATACGGCAGCATACATAATTATATTCTCAATTTTAAGGTATCTGGCCGAGAAAATTATTTATCTCATCGGGAAGCTCAAATATACTCAGAGTGTGTCACTTAAAGATCAGATATTTGGTAAAAAAAATTTTTCTGCTTCTCTATTCAGTATTTCAATATCGGTCCTGGTTCTTGGGATGCTGCTTCAGGAGAACATCCTTGTTGAAAGTGTCCCAACAAACTTAATAAGAATAGGCATGGTATTTTTTATCACACTGGGGTTATACAGTGTATTTTTCACATACTTCATACCCAGAAACCAATCCATGTTCAGGAATATTTTTATTGACGCTAATATTTCTACCGGTATTCTTACCCTCGGAAATATTGTTGCAATAAATCTCATTATATTTTCATGCTTCAAGTGGGTCAAAATCCCCCCTGACGGATGGCTTCAGATAGTGAACCTTATTGATGTTACCTTGCTCTGTTGTTTATTATATCTGATTATGCTGGTTGTGATAAGCATTACCAGAAAACTGATAAGCAGGATATTCAAGGTTAATATCGGTCAAGAGCTTTATGAGCAGGACAGCACCGGCTATGCCCTTTTTGAAAGCTCATTCTACATTCTGCTCTCTACAATAACTATAAACGGCTTTCTGGTATAAGGTGGGGGGACGCGTCATTCACTCCGCTCAAGAAACGCACCCCTTTGATTAGTTCCATATATTACTTGTAGGATGGCTGTAAGCCGCATGTTATAATATATTCAGGCCAAATTCTTTCAAAAGAAGCGGGGGAAACAAAATTGGGGTGAAGCCCGGCACTGTTGTGCAGATACCGGACAGGGTGTTATCTCTTTTACCTAACCCGGCAACTAACCTCGCAGGCACACAAAAGAGAAGGGAATGGTTTCATGCTGAAGAAGACAGTAGTTGTACTGTCGGTACTATTCTTTCTTTTCGCCCTATTCCCTGACCATTATGCCAATGCGGCAGCCTCCTCCAAACCACTACTTAAAAAAGGAATGCGTGGTACTTATGTCAAGAAGCTCCAGACAGATTTAAAAACCCTCGGATTTTTCTACGTAACACCAACCGGTTATTTTGGCTCCATAACCAGAACCTCAGTCGTTAAATTCCAGAAAAAATACTCTCTAATGGTAGACGGAATTGTTGGCCCCCAGACACACTCAACTATCGATAAGCTTCTGGGAAGAACCGGTTCAGCCAAAATCACTTCACGGAGCGGCTCTCAAAACAGAAATCTTTTGGTACCGTGGTTCGATAATGCCGAGAATATACTCTACAGGGGTTCTACTGCTAAGATAATCGATATCGACACCGGTCTAAGCTTCAAGATTAAGAGAACATATGGTTACAACCATGCGGATTGTGAGACGCTTACGGCATCAGACACAGCAGTAATGAAAAAAATCTACGGGGGTCAGTGGAGTTGGAGCAGAAGAGCAATTATTGTAGTGGTAAATGGTAGAAGACTGGCGGCATCAATGGCAGGAATGCCCCATGCAGGGCGGGAGGATTTGAAGTCCGACATCTGGGTTAACGGCTGGCGTACGGCCGGGTACGGAGAAGGATACAATTTCGACAGAGTCAAAGGTAACAATATGTCCGGACACTTTGACGTACATTTTCTTAAAAGTAAGACACATGGAACAAATAGAGTTGACGAAGGGCACCAATCAATGGTGTACAAAGCAGCAAAATCCGGATACTGATTAAAATTAAACAGCGCCCCAGAGGGCGCTATTTTTTTCTCAGAATGCTTAATAATACTTCTTGCTTGCCAGGTGGTCCTGCACTATCTCCAGCGCTTCGCCAAACCTCTGGAAGTGTACTACCTCTCTCTCCCTTAAAAACCTGAGAGGGTCTTTGACATCAGGGTCATCCGCAAGATTCAATAACCACTCATATGTTGCCCTGGCCTTCTGCTCTGCGGCCATATCTTCGTGCAGATCAGCTATGGGGTCACCCTTCGATTGGATGTACTTTGCCGACCAAGGGTTCCCAGTTGCATCTACATAGAACAGCGCCTTGTCATGGTCGGCATAGTATCCCCCCATGTCTGCCGCCTTAATATCTTCAACCGATGCATTCTTCAGAAGCTGGTGTACCATTGTAGCAACAATTTCGAGATGTGCAAGCTCCTCAGTCCCAATATCGTTCAGAACAGCCTGTGCCTGTTTTGTAGGCATTGAATATCTCTGAGTCAGATATCTCAATGAGGCTGCCAGTTCACCATCAGGCCCTCCATACTGCGTAATAATATATTTTGCCATCTTGGGGTCTGGCCTCTTAATTTTCACAGGATATTCAAGTTTTTTTTCATAAATCCACATAACTAATATTCCTCCTCTTCACACATATACTGGCCTCTCATGGTCCACGGCCAGCCTCCGCCAGCCACCCAGCTGTACGGGTATTGATAGCTTGGGTGAAGTTCAACCAACTGTCTGTAGCATCTGGAGAAAGTCTCCTTTAATGCCTTCAACCGTTCTGCAAGCTGGTTATAAAGTGTTAACGCTTCCCTGTCTGTCGGGTGTGTGTCAAGATAAAGGTGTAAATCTACAACCGCAAATTCCACCTTCTGAATCTCCCTCATCAACTGCTCTTCAGAATAATTCATACTTGTGCCCCCCTTCATGCTTCCGCGGGTCATAAGGAATATACAATTCGGGAAAAATTGTACCTTTATCCAGACCCTCATCCAGACTGTATAACTTCTTCAAATCCTGAAAAATGATATACGACTTAGCCAAAGGCGTATACCTGTATCTTGGTATTGGGATTACTGTAGGAATAAAGTTCCTCTGAGGACATAAATCGTTCATAAAAGACCTCCATATACATAGTTTATTTTATATTATTCATGGAAACCTTTTATGTTAACATTTCCAACCAAAAAATTAAAGAAATCACTTCCTACGATTACAGGGGAAATGAATTA
>JAWLGL010000192.1:0-3883 GCA_041685035.1 Clostridia bacterium | reverse complement strand
GCAAAGCTGGAAGCAAGGTATAAAGTTAGGTACCAGTGGAGAAAACACTGAAACCATTTTCAAGGTGAACGAGGAAAGTACAGTCCAGCTTGAAAATAAAGCCAATGATACCAAGGATGTCAGGCTGGAAACAAAAAGTTTCAGACAGGTATATATAAATAAGGAAGAAGTTTTTAAGCAGATTGTTGATAAGGCTGTGACAACCATCACAGAGGATAAGGCACAAATGGTGATAAACCTTAAGCCAGAACATTTAGGGAAATTGGTACTTAAGGTTGTTACCGAAAGAGGAATTGTTACTGCTCAAATGGTGGCTGAAAACCAACAAGTAAAACAGATAATAGAATCTAATTTCAATATGCTTAGAGACGCTCTGGAAAAACAGGGAATTACGGTACAACAATTCAGTGTTTCAGTTGGGCAGGACTCATCACAGAGTGATCCTCGGCAGGCATATCTAAAAAATCTGACTAGGCGCAGCAAAGATAGTCAAAATGTTTCAGGCTTACAGACTAGCCATTCCGGTTATTATCACAGTGGTCAATCCGATGGCGTTAATATGTGGCCAAACAGTACAATCAGCTTTACAGCATAAAGGAGGTGTGATATGGCTGTCAATGCAGTTCAAGATGGTGCTACAATAAACAATACCGAAACCGATTACTCCGGTAAAAAAAGAAATACCGACGAAATGGGAAAGGATCAGTTTCTGAAGCTTCTTGTCACACAGCTTAAATATCAGGACCCGATGAAGCCGGTGGACGATAAGGAATTCATATCTCAGATGGCACAGTTCAGTTCACTGGAGCAGATGCAGAATCTTAACACAAGTTTCTCAGCAATGAGGGCATTTTCCCTGATGGGCAAGGAGATAGCTGCAGATTTCAAGGATTCTGAAACAGGGGAACATGAATTTGTCTATGGGATTGTTGAAAAGGTTAGGATGGAAAAAGGCAAAGTGTATGTGCAGGTTGGAGAGAGAGATATACCTATAGACGATATAACAGAAGTATCACAGAAGAATTTCTCTAAGTTGACCGACCTCATGCCTCTTATAGGCAAGAAGGTGAATGGAACACTTGTGCAGGATGACGGAGCAATCATTGATGTAACAGGAAGTGTCGGAAGTATTAAGAAGCTGGGCAACCTTGATGTGGTCCTGCTGGACGGAGTTGAATTAAGCAAGGTGGATGTTAAACTGCCTGAAGGAGTAGTGGAGTATAAAAAGGATTACCTGCTCAGAAATATTGATAAAGAAGTTACAGTTATTGCTGAGGATGGATTGGGCAGGAAGATAAGCATAACCGGCAAACTCAAGGAAATGCAGGAGAATGAAGATGGATTCGATGTAAAACTGAATGAAGTTTGGGTACCGGTTGATAATTTAGGAGGAATAGCTGAAGAAGCACAATAGTATTTTGATTGTCAACCGTAACAAGGATGGTGATATCCCATGGTAATTAACAACAGACCTGTAATCGGTCCAAGTAAACCTGTAGACTCTCAAACGAAAGCCCGGAAACCGCACGCGGACCCTGTAGGTAACAGCTTTGGTACCGTACTGAAGGAAAAACTTCAGGTTCAGGACCGGGTGAAGTTCTCCAAGCATGCTGAACTCAGGCTTCACATGAGAAACATCAACTTAAATACAAGCCAGATGGAGAGAATAAGTACGGGTATTAGCAAAGCCGAAGAGAAAGGCGTAAAGGATTCACTTATACTTATGGATAAACTTGCACTTGTGGTCAATGTTAAGAATAGAACAGTAGTCACAGCTGCAGAAACAGATCAACTTAAAGAAAATGTTTTCACAAATATTGATGGTGCGGTTATTGTCTAGCTGGCCCTCTATGAGGAAGCTGCCACGCCTCTGAACGACTGAAGAGGTTGCCGCACAAGAAAGGGGGTAATTTACTATGATGAGATCCATGTTTTCTGGTGTATCGGGGCTCAGGTCCCATCAGACCAGATTGGACGTAATAGGTAATAACATTGCAAATGTAAATACGGTAGGGTACAAGGCATCCAGAGTTACATTCCAGGAAGTATTCAGTCAAACACTAAGAGGTTCGGGAGCACCGGACGCTGCAACCGGCAGAGGAGGGACAAACCCCATGCAGGTTGGCTTGGGTATGGGAGTAGCTTCAGTGGATGCTCTTTTCACAAGAGGTAGTGTTCAAAGGACTGATAATCCTACCGACCTGTCCATTGAAGGTGAAGGTATGTTCATTATCAGGGCTGGTAATAATGACGCCTTCAGGTTTACAAGGGCAGGCAACTTTACTGTTGACAAGATGGGGAATCTCGTTGCATCCAACGGAATGAGCGTATATGGGTGGCATTATCATGAGGCTGACCCAAGTAACCCAGGAGCGAGAATATTTGATACCGAAAGAAATATTGAACCTATAAACCTTTATTCGGATGCGTATAACGGGAATAAAAAGATTATTGCCCCTTATGCGACCGACTCGGCTGCACTTGCCGGAAACCTGAACATGAATGACCTTGCAACCGACCCGCCTGTTGTACTGCCCATGACAGTATTTGATTCATTTGGGAACGAATATAAAATTGAGGTCAGATTCCAGAAGTCCGCAACCCCCCACGAATGGGATTATACTATAACCGATACGGCAGCAGTCGCCAGGTTCAATGATGTTTCAGGAACAATCACTTTTGATAATACGCCGGGGAATGAAGGAAGGGCCCTTGAAGCTACCGGAGGAACCAATCCTGATACAGGGCTTATGAGGGATATAACCCTGGATTTAAGTGCTATTGACGCAAGCCTTACTGATATAGACCTTCAGCTTGACCTTGCCAGACTTACCCAGTATGCTACCGATAGTTCTGCCAAGGCATACAGCGTTAATGGTTACAACAGTGGTACACTGGTAACGTTCAATGTTGGTTCTGACGGTGTAATAACAGGCATATATAGTAATGGACAGCAGCAGCCGCTTGGGCTTATCGGTCTTGCAAACTTCGAAAATCCGGCAGGCTTGCAGAAGGTTGGAGAGAATATGTACATTTCTACATCCAACTCTGGGGACTTCAAGAAGCCTACAAAACCGGGGGGGGATGGATTGGGCACCCTGAATCCGGGGACCCTGGAAATGTCCAACGTAGACCTCTCCAAAGAATTCACGGAGATGATTACCACACAGAGAGGCTTCCAGGCTAACAGTCGAATAATTACTACAACTGATGAAATGCTGAGTGAACTTGTTAATATCAAGAGATAAACAGGATTCTTGGAATCAGGAGGAGATTTATCTCCAACTGAATCTTAGAAGCCGTTATCCAGGGACGTAGCGCCGCTTGTCACGCAGGTGAAGAAGAAGGAGACTTAGCGGCGGTAGTCATCGGACAAACCGACAGGATTCTACAGAGAAGTGCAGACAATCCGTAAATCTGAATAATTGCAGTGGGAGCTGAAATCTCATCCTTGAAGCAGGTTTCAGTCTCCTATTGTAATTTCGAGGGAAAAATATTATGATTAGATTGAAAAGGTTGAACGGTAAGGATTTTGTGGTAAATTGTGATTTAATAGAGTTTATTGAAGGCACTCCCGACACGGTGGTGACATTGGTATCTGGAAATAAGATGGTTGTTCTCGAAACTGTTGATGAAGTAGTAGGTAAAGTGGTAGAATATAAGCGAAACATCAATCCAACCCTAAAAGTAATAGAGAAAAGAGTAATACCAGAGGAAGTTTCGCTTGAAACTCGCGACGAAAAATGAAAGAATAAGGAGAAATTTAATTTTCGCTTAGATTTCTTTTTCTTGATATATCAATATAGCAAATGTATGTCTTATCAATTTTAACTCTTGCAGCCAGGGGCCAGAATGGGCTTCCGGCTTCCAGGATGGGGGGCAG
>JAWLGL010000191.1:0-3885 GCA_041685035.1 Clostridia bacterium | reverse complement strand
AAAGCTTATATTTCTCCCTGTTAGAACGCACCGGATTCTTTTTCCGTACCGGATTGGCAATTTCCTTCGGCTTATACTGCCAGTTTGAAAATCATCTTGATGTGAACGGGCTTTTATACCATATTCTTGCTGTACCTTTCCAGGACAGGATGTTGTCCTTGCTGTCCTTTTTCAGCAATTCTGCGGTACAGACGCTGGAAATCTTGTTTCTATTCAGATCCTTGTTTCTTATTATGCATCATATCAGAAAGATTTTTGACGATCCTTCCGGGAAAGCATGCTGACGGTAATTTTATATTAGCAGGTATATTCTGCTGAAACAGCTTGAATTCATTTCAGGAGGGATGGTTGTGTCCAAAATGAGACAGTATCTGAATCAATTGAAAAGAAAAATGAAATACCCTAATGTAGAGTTTGATTTATTTCCGTACCGGGAATGGCTGGATGCGGTGAATGCATACGACATGATGCTTTTGTACCATATAATTACAAAAAAGAAAGACAGAAAACAAAAGCGGCAGACGGAATGAACCTGCCTGCCGCTGTTTTGCAGGATAACTGCATTGATATTGCACAAAATACAAAAATAAAGTGAATCGTTGATTACAAGACCGAAAATTTGTAGTACAATAGGAGATATATTTTTTCTACAAACAATTTCAGGATATAAAGCAATGGAGGGTACACAATGATCATGACAATGGAGCAGCTGATACTGCCGGCAGGATATAAATCGCCGCTTAACATACGGGAAACAAATAAAGCTATCAAGCTGCTAAAGGATTTTTATGAAAACGAGCTGGCGAAGGAGCTGATGCTGGTACGGGTTTCCGCACCCTTATTTGTCAAGCCCGATTCCGGTTTGAATGACGACTTGAACGGCGTGGAGCGGCCGGTTTCTTTTGATGTAAAAGGCATAGGCGGCGACTATGTGGAAATTGTCCACTCACTTGCCAAGTGGAAAAGGATGGCCTTAAAACGGTATGGGTTTAAGCATGGGGAAGGCCTGTATACTGATATGAATGCCATCCGGAGAGATGAAGACCTGGATAACCTGCATTCCATTTACGTGGATCAATGGGATTGGGAAAAAATCATCCGCAAAGAAGAAAGAAATGAGGAAACACTGCGCAGCATAGTAAAGAAAATTTACAGGGTTTTCAAGGCAGCAGAGGATTTTATTTGTGGGGAATATCCGGAATTGGAGCGATTGCTGCCTGAAGAAATCAGCTTTATAACAACGCAGGAATTAGAGGATCGATATCCGGAGCTGACCCCGAAGCAGAGAGAGGATGCCATAGCAAGGGAAAAGAAGGCTGTATTCATTACGAAGATTGGCGGAACACTCGAGTCTGGCAACCGCCATGATGGGAGAGCACCGGACTATGATGATTGGGAGCTGAACGGTGACATCCTTTTTTGGTATCCGGTATTGGAGCGTTCCTTTGAAGTCTCCTCTATGGGCATCAGGGTAGATGAGGAGGCCTTGCTTCGGCAGCTTAGGCTGGCAAACTGTGAAGAAAGAAAGAGCCTGCCCTTTCACAAGGCTCTTTTGAACGGTGAACTGCCCTATACAATCGGCGGCGGCATCGGTCAGTCCAGAATATGCATGTACTTGTTGAACAAAGCCCATATTGGAGAAGTGCAGGCTTCGATTTGGTCAGAAGACATGATTGCTGCTTGTGAACGAGCGAACATTCCGTTACTGTAGGGCGTTACAGAAAAAGACACCTTTCCGGTGTCTTTTTAGTTTACAGTTTGTTTTCTACGCTGTCCTTCAGGCTGTCGTTGACCTCCAGCTTGTTCAGCGGCTTCATGGCAGGGCCTTCAATAATTTCTCCTTCATAGGTAAACCGCGAGCCATGACAGGGGCAGTCCCAGGAATGCTCTGCTGAATTCCACTGCAGCTCGCAGCCCATATGGGTACAGGTTGTATCAACAACATGCAGCCTGCCTTTTTGATCCCTGTAGGCCCCTCTCTTCTTGCCGTCGATTTCAACAACCCTTGCTTCGCCGGGCTGGATCTCTACATCATTTTCCGCCGGTGTCAGCTTGCTTTTGATCAGCTCTTTTGCTACATTGGCATTCTCAGCAATAAATTTTCCGGCAGATGCAGCAAGCTTAAAGCGGGAGGGAGCATATACCGGTGCCCATGGATTTTCCTTGCCGATGATATAGTCCTTTAGCATCATAGCGGCAGCAGTACCGTTTGTCATGCCCCATTTTCGAAAACCCGTTGCCACATAGATTCCCGGTGTATTGGACGTCAGAGTTCCGACATAAGGCACCTGATCCATGGTGGTATAGTCCTGGGTAGACCAGCGATACAGGATTTCCTTCATCTGGAAGGTGCTTTTTGCTGTATCAACAAGGTTTTGATAGTGAATGCGGGTATCCTCCCCCTGTCCGGTTTTATGGTGTTCTCCGCCTACTATAATCAACTCCTCGCCGTTGTCTAGAGGCTGTGAACGGAAGGAACGCCCGGGGTCTTCGGCAGTTATGTACATGCCGCCCGGATATTTGTCCTTGATTGTGACTCCAAGGGCATAGGAACGAACAGGGTAGATCCGGGAGAAATACATGCCGTTGCCGTCATAGAACGGATAATGGGATGCTATGATAATATTAGGGGCATTCACGCGATAATCGGTATTCGTTGTTACTGCATATCCATGCTCCGTATGGATGTCTACCGCCTTGGTATTTTCAAAGATATAGCTTCCATCACCGTGTACCAGCTTTGCCAGTGCGAGGAGATATTTCAGCGGATGGAACTGGGCTTGATTGTCAAACCGCAATGCAGCCTTTACCTTGATGGGCAGCGGAATCTCTTCCATGTAGGTTGCCGGGAACCCCAGGCTGATGGAGGTTTCCGCTTCGTCCTGTACCTTTTTGATGTAGTTGTCATCCTGTGTATAGACATAGTTTGGCTGCCAGGAAAAATCACATTGAATGTTGTTTTCCTGAATGATTTGGTCAATTGCCTGAATGGCTGCCTGATTCGCATCGGCATATTGCTGTGCACTTTCCTGGTCCATTTTGGACTTGATGGTATGATAGATAATGTCATGCTGGGCAGTGATTTTGGCAGTAGTATGGCCTGTTGTACCGTGCAGGATTCGTGTGGCCTCCAGAACAGCAACCTTCAGGCCGTTTTGCTTCAGCATATAGGCAGATGTAATTCCAACTATGCCGCCGCCCACTATGGCGACGTCTACGTCCAGATCGCCGTTCAGCTGTTCATATTCAGGGAATTGTACCGATGCCATCCAATAGGATTGCGGCGGCTTGTCGAATCCATTTCCCCATTGTAAACTCATATCATTCCCTCCAATATTCTTATTCAATTACGATAATGGCACCATTTGCCGTTTCCATCCAGTTATAAAGAAACTCAGCATGGCTTGTAAAGTTCCTTACACACATATGGGAGCGGGGGAACGTGCCAATGGTATGAAGATATTCCTTATGGCCCGGGTCGATCCGCTCCCCGTCCTTTTCTTCATATGCAACCGGAACACCATGGATATAGGCTCCTCCGCAAAAGCGTGTAGCAAAGGGAGCATAGCCTGCAATCTCGTCGGAGCCGTCTTTTAAATACTGAAAGCGATCCTTCTTTTCAATTGCCTTATAGTCGCCGAGGGGCGTTTCAAAGGAAGAAGCGCTTTTCATCCCTGTTGTAGCAAGGGTATAGGAAACCATACGGATTTCATTTTCTGTCAGCTCAAATGCAGCCTGATTTTGCTGATTGCGGTCCACAACCACTGCGTGGGTCAGCTGGGTTAAAGCATCATCGGGATCTATGTATTGCTTCGGCACATACAGTTCTTTCTCGAAAGAATCCACAAAGACTCTGTACATATCGCCGGATTCACCTAATATTCG
>JAWLGL010000008.1:0-22006 GCA_041685035.1 Clostridia bacterium | reverse complement strand
ACTTAAAATATCAGTGGAGAAATGATAAGCATCAGCCTCAAATACCTGGCTGTTATATTTCTTTGCAGCCTTTATCAGCACCCTCGACCTGGCTACATAAAAAATGATGTAAATAATGATAACTGCGAAGCTGAAAACATTAACCTCAACCTCAACATTTCCGTGAATCAGCCTTTGTACAGCCTCATAAATAATCCATACACAAGTAATAAGCAGCAGAACCATCTGCACCAGCGCCGACAGGTTCTCAACCTTTCCGTGCCCATAATGGTGGTCCTTATCTGCAGGCTTATCCGAAACTCTCACAGCAAAAAGGGTTATAAGAGTTGAACCTAAATCCAGTGCAGAATGTATTGCTTCAGAAATGATTGCAAGACTCCTAGTTGTTATACCTACTATTAGCTTGAGCAGGGTTAGAAAAACTGCTGCGGCAATTGAAGTTAATGCTATCTTCATTTTTTCATTAGGCATTGCCATCTCTCCCGGATGTACTGATAATTAGAATATATATTAGCTAAAGAATAGTGTCAAATTATTTTGCTGCTTCAGTTCTATACTATCAACCTGGCTAACCCCATTGATATCAGTATCAATCCGGGAACAATGGAAAGAATTTTCTCACTGAAAGCGCTACGGTTATGTATAGCTTTCCCTAGCCAAAGACCCCCTTCAATAAACAGCATCTGTACTGCGCCGACAAATAGCGGTATCATCCACGAGGATAGTCCTATCATTACGCTCCCCATGCATGCAGCGGCTGCGTCCATATTAAGGGCGATGCCAAGAAGCAGTGCCTCCTTTATATCAATTACACCTGAGTTATCTATATCTCCCTCAGCAGGATTCTTTATAACCATAATGGTTATACCTATTGATTTTATCGCAAATTCAGCCAACTTACCCTGCTCATTCGGCATATACGAGCCATTCCTTCTTGCATTTCCCTTATAAGCTTTATGTATCATCCATGTACCTATAAGCACCAAAATTATAACACCGATTATATTTGCGGTTTTATGACCGAGCACATAAAACAGCCATCCCCCAGATACCAGGCCCATAAGAGCATATATTACTGATGAGAAACAAATAAGTATCTTGGGCAGCAGCGGAATTTTTACTTTCTGCATACCATATGAGACTCCCATGCTCAGGGCATCTATGCTTAAAGATATTGATAACAAAACTACTGCAGTTATCATAGTTGCATCCCCATACTATTTTTAATTCACAATATGTTTACGCTCAATATTTTGTTAATCCGCAGACAAGTAAATAATCATACTTTGTACAAGTTGCTAATAGAATACTAATAAGACAACCCTGCACCCAGGCTGCATGGGCCGAATAGAAACTTATATGAATCACTTAAACGGAGGTCGGAAATGAAAAATACTTCAGCAGCACAAACCAGTATATACTCTGCATCTCAAACCAATAGATCAGTCAATAACAGAATAAACGGACTTACCTCAGATGAAGCCTTTGAGAAGCTGCAGCAGTATGGAAGAAATGAAATTATAAAAAAAAGAAAAACTACCCCTCTGAAGATTTTCCTTCACCAGTTCAGCGATTTCATGGTAATTATCCTGATGCTCGCAACTTTCTTTTCACTATGTATGGGAGAAACGGTCGAGGCCCTTACCATAATTTTCGTAATTGTGGTAAATGCCATACTTGGATTCTGGCAGGAATTTAAAACTGAAAGAACCCTTGAAGCTCTGAAAAATCTCGCAGCTCCTAATGCATCCGTAGTACGTGATGGCTCGACTCTGGTAATACCTGCAAACGAGGTTGTACCTGGAGATATTATTCTCATTGATGCGGGCAGCAGGATACCTGCTGACGCCGTTCTTCTCGAGGCTCAAGGACTGACTGTAGACGAGTCAATGCTCACCGGTGAATCTATACCGGCTGAGAAAAAACCAGCCGACAAAATTCCTGACAATATTTCTGAACCGGGTGAACCTAGTCAAAATATATTTATGGGAACAATAGCTGTTTCAGGTAAGGCCAGGGCTGCTGTCATACATACTGGTATGAAGACCGAAATGGGTAAAATCGCTGATATGATACAGAACGTTGAAGACGACCTCACCCCGCTTCAGAAAAAACTGGACAGATTAGGAACCCATCTTGTTTACGGATGTATTATCATTTGTGCCGTGGTATCTCTTATTGGAATACTTAAGGGGGAATCGGTCTTCAACATGATTCTTTCCGGAATCAGTCTGGCTGTAGCAGCCATTCCCGAAGGAATGCCCGCAGTTGTCACAATCTCACTTGCCATCGGAGTACAACGGATGTTGAAGAAGAATGCGCTAATTCGGCGTCTTCCTGCAGTGGAAACTCTTGGGTGCTCCACTGTAATATGTTCAGATAAAACCGGTACTCTGACAGAAAACAAAATGGTTGTGAAAAAAGCATATGCAGGAATGGGGTGGTTTGATGTTACAGGTTCGGGATTCAGCCCAGAAGGCGATTTTATTACCAACGGCAAATCAATCTCACCCAAAGACAGCCGGTTTCTTGTAGATTGTCTGACAGCCGGCGCTCTCTGCAATAATGCATCTCTGACAGCGACCCGTACACGGGACAAGGGAAAATGCCTAGATGAAATCTCCTGGTCAATAAATGGTGACCCGACTGAAGGAGCTCTGCTTGTTGCTGCTGCAAAAGCTGGAATAACCCACAGCTGGCTAAAAAACATTTACAGCAGGGTTTTTGAAATTCCCTTTGACTCGGATAGAAAAATGATGTCTGTCGTATACAGAAATAATCACGGTAAGTTAATATGTTTTACAAAAGGGGCCCCCGATATCCTGATAGATTCATGCACCCATGTTCAGGGTTCTGAAGGCATACTTCCACTGGATAGGCAAACAAGGTCACATATTCTGGAGGCTGCCTCAAGCATGGCCGGTCAGGCCCTCAGAGTTATAGCGGTTGCAAAAAAATCTCTACCCTCCAAAGCTGCCTCTGTGTTCTCCTCACAGAACCCCGATACTGGCAACCTCAATCTGGAGAAAGAGCTTATATTCCTTGGACTTGTAGGGATGATTGACCCTCCCCGAAAAGAGGCCGTATCATCAATAGTCAAGTGTAAAAAGGCCGGAATCAAGCCGGTCATGATTACCGGTGACCACAAGCAAACTGCCGCAGCTGTTGCAAAAGATTTGGGAATACTGGATTCCCACGGCAGTGTTATGACCGGAGATGAATTGGATAAGCTGAGCGATAAACAATTACTAGATACTGTCCGCTGCACCTCAGTATATGCCAGGGTATCCCCTCGTCACAAGCTGAAGATAGTCAAGTCATTAAAAAGAAACGGACACATTGTGGCAATGACAGGTGACGGGGTAAATGACAGCCCTGCAGTCAAAGAGGCTGATATCGGTGTTGCTATGGGCATAGCAGGGACTGATGTAACAAAAGAGTCTTCATCCATGATTCTTCTTGATGATAATTTCTCCACAATAGTCTCTGCAGTCGAGGAGGGCAGGGGAATATACAACAATATAAGAAAGTTTATCAGATACATGCTGTCGTGCAATATCGGAGAAGTATTAACAATGTTCCTGGGCGCATTCCTTTCAGCCCCGGTACCACTTATTCCAATTCAGATTCTCTGGGTAAATCTCGTTACCGACGGACTTCCGGGAATTGCATTAGGCCTGGACCCGAATGAAAAGGGAATAATGGAGCGAAAACCCAGGCCTCCAAATGAGCACATTTTTTCGGACGGTCTCCTGGGTATTATCCTTTTGAGGGGTGTAATAATTGGTTTAGGTACTCTAGCTGTATTCTGCATAGAATACTACCTTCTGGGAGCCGGACTGGCTGCAGCAAGAACTGCCGCTTTTGCAACGCTTGTACTGTCACAGCTGATACATGTGTTTGAATGCAGGTCCGAAAAAAAAGATATTTTTCAGATAAATGTGTTTGAAAATAAATACCTGGTCTGGGCGGTAATAATATCATTATTCATGCTGCTGGCGGTGTTGTACATTCCTTACCTACAGTATATATTTAAAACAACCGTACTTACTCTTAATGACTGGATGTTTATTATAGGATTCTCCATAGCAGGTCCGGCAATCTCAAGTATGTATATGTCCATAAAGAAAGCTGTGAAAGGCAGCCAGAGGGACTGAATATTCAGTCCCTCTTTTCTGGCATACTGCATAAAATATTCGGTGTTAAAATTGACAAAGAACACATACTAAACTATAATAAAATATGTTTTAGTGTCAATTTTATAATTGTCATTATTAATTTGTGATTATCTATCGGTTACATAACCTGACTTGCGAAACATCCGTTCCGCAAGCATTTTTTCTGGTTGTACCGAACAATTTAGTATTGGTTGGTGCTCATAATGGACTATAAAAATTTTTTTAAAATAGTAAGCCTTACCGTTTTATACTTTTGCATAATCTCCGGCGTTATTGTCGGAGGAGTCCTTCTGTTAAAGCCAGACCTTTTCAACAACAGTTTCTACCTTGGTGACATTTTTAATGACAGGCCTACAAATGTTCTTTTACTCGGTAGGGATAAGGTAAGCAATAATACTGATGTAGTGGTCCTGGTTAACTTTAATCCCAGAACCAACAGAATAAATGTCCTGTCCATACCCAGAGATACAAGAGTATACTCCAAGGGCAGATACCATAAGATTAATGCCATACATGCAATAGGAAAAAATGATTTGGCTAAGGAAGTAGTAGGTGAAATTGTCGGCCAGAAGATAGATTATGTGGTTTTGGCAGACCCCAAAGGGTTCAGGAATATTATTGATATACTTGACGGTGTTGAAGTAAATGTGCCAATGGATATGAAATACGATGATAACGAACAAGACCTTCATATTAACCTGAAGAAGGGGACCCAGGTATTGTATGGTGAAAAAGCCGAGGAGTTTGTCAGGTATCGGCACGGATATAAGGACGGCGACCTGGGAAGAATAGATGCCCAGCAGATATTTTTCAAAGCGTTTATTGAGCAGAAAATGTCTCCAAAGTATATTCTTAGGGCAGATAAGATATTGAGTGAAGTATTCAAGCATGTGGAAACCGATATGAGCTTTACCCAGGCGCTCGGATTTACAAAATATGCGAGAAACCTTAAGATGGAGAACATTAATTTCCTCAAGCTTCCGGGAGAAGACAGAAAAACATCAAGTGCATGGTACTACATCTATGATCCGAAAAAAACCAAAGAACTTATTGATGAATACTTTAACGGTATTACACCCCAGACTGCTGATAAACCTTGAGAAGTGGAACCAACTGTGAATTGAGGCTCCACTTCTTTACTTCAGCTGCATGATGGCTGCCAGGCTGCCCTTCCTCCCCTTGTCAGCCCTGTATGAGAAAAAGATATCGTTGTTACAGACTGTGCATAGACCGGCAGTACAGATATTATCCTCCCTTACACCGGCTTCCACAAGCTGGAGGAAGTTAGCCATCCAGAGGTCTATCTTCTTTTTGGCCTCTCCGGCATGACTGTGAATTATCTCCGGCCAGAATGAAAATTCGCTTCTGAATTCATCGGCAACATTTTCTTCCACTTCAAAGCAGCAGGGTCCTATAGACGGGCCTATACAAGCAATAATATTACCTGGAGAAGAACCATACGAATCGCACATCATTCTGACCGTTTTAGCGGCTATCCTTTTAACCGTTCCCCGCCATCCGGCGTGTGACGCTGCAATAGTATTCCTCACCGGGTCATAGAAAATAACCGGCACACAATCGGCATATAAAGTCACCAGGCCCACTTTTGGGGATTGGGTGATAAGACCGTCGTATCCACTGTCGCATATGGGTTTCTCTATGCCTTCACCCCTGTTTTCCTCGGAAACATATCTTATAACATCTTCATGTACCTGGTTTGAGAAAACCAGATTCCTATAATCTATTCCAATTGCAGAGCATATTCTGCGGTAATTCTCAATTACTTTCTCAATAGGCCTCCCGTGCCTGGGCAGTCCAAGGTCCAGCTCGCCATCCTTACCGGCAATCCTGGTAGAGAAGCAGTGGCTGAATCTGACCTCATATTCCTGAAACCTTCTGAACTGCAGGTATTGAACGCCATCTTTCTCGCAATGTACAACAACACTGTTGGACAAATCCCTTTTCAAAGCATATCTCCCTTCTATCTGTTTACCTGTACCCTATGATATGTAAAAACCTGATTTTTGTCCAGTTATAGTTGGTCAGCGGATAGTGATACCTGTCAATTGTATGTGTCGATATCCGTATATTCGAGATGTCGGCAGGCAGTCCATGTTCCACTACTACCAGTGAGTGGTTAAAGGTTTCGCCTTCTGCAAATGATAATTGTATTATATCTCCCGTGGTTATATCCTTCACCCTTACCTGCTCTGCAGATGGTCCGGTTTCACTGTTGTTTACCAGAAAATTATAGAAGAAATTCACCCCGGTCCACGAGGGAGACTTGTCATTGCCGTTCCTGTAATACCACCCGTGTGTGTGCTTGTAATTCATACTGCAGCCGCCGGCATGAAGTACCTGCGAACAGAAATTGGTGCAGTCGCCCCCCAGATCTGAAAAGTCATAATATCGTGGGTTTCTACCCAATGCCCACCTTTCAGCGTAATTCAATGCCATATTCCTATTATATTGCTTGATTGTGTTTCTGTATGTCATAGTCCCTCCTCCTTTTCAGTTGCTATATTTGACTTGTGCAATAAATGTAAGGAAAATGAATTAACAAGCATATAGGTTATCTTGATTTTGCAGCCCTTATGAGCGGTTAATTTATCTTTCTGTATAAGGCAGAGGGACGCGTCATTCGTTCCGTTTAAGGAGCTTCCCACCTCTGCACAAGTCAAATTACTATATATTCTATGTGTAACCAACTTGTCACATAATTTTAATTTCACCTGTAAAGCTTAAAATGTATAATATTACTGGAAAATAATGTGCCTATAGGAGGTAGGAATCATGAATAAAAACTTGTCTGCTTTTATAGTAATGGTATGTATTCTGGTGATGCCGTCAGCAGTTTATGCAGAAGAAGTAGTAAATCCTGATATTTCAAAAACTCCCTCAGTTATGGGGGGAAGTTTCAATCAATATTTTCTTGAAAGCCACAATGGAAAAAGTTCAATAATAATCAAGGATATAAATGATGATGCCCCTATAAGGTCCGTAACACAAGGAGAAAACTTTATCCGCATCAGACATGCGGGTCTGAAGAAAAATGCAGATATTAAAAAAATTGAGTATACCTGTTCCGGAATTGTCCTATTTGGCAGCAGCAGCATTTCCATCAGGGATAATACAGGTAAAATTGAAGTCCTTACATATCCGGATGGAATCAAACCTCGTGGAGAGCATTACCCGGACTTTGGATTTGTTTCTTTCTCTGATGGCGAAGATGTGTATATGATAGTAAGAAGCACGGCAAACGTATACAGGATTTCTACAGATGAAAGAAAAATAAGTCGTATTACAACATTAAAGGATTTTTCAAATGATGTCATCTACCCTCAAAGCACTCGGGAACTTACCGATGATTATAAACTGCTGACTATTTCTGAATCCTACGGCGAGCCCCATCTTGGATTCAGAGGACACTGTATTCTAATCAAAGACAGTACGGTAAAAGGATACTGGGTCAACAGTTCATATCGCGGCGGAAGCACCATGCCGACTTACGCCGGTCAGGACTTCGTGGCAGCGGTAGAGGATGGCAAAGTAATCCTGTATGACCTTCCTTCACTTAAAAAAACAGGTGAGCTTCCTCTTGAAATTGAAAAAGCGGGAATTGAACGCGCATCCGGAAGATACGCAGTCATAAGGAACAATAAAACCAATATTCTACACATTTATGACCTGACTACTGGAGAATATAAGGTACCCTATAAGATTATGTATTCTGGAGACCAAAGGAAGGTTGTCGAGGAAGATGACCTCATGATAAATCAGGGTGACTCGCTAGAGTGCATAGATATAAACGGTGACAATTTTACATTTGTCACAAACGACTGCTTCAGGTTTGAACCTCCTCCCGAGCCGGGTCATTATGACTGCGGCAAGGCTCCAGAATATAAATACAGTTATAATTTCAAAACCGGGAAGTACACAAAGGAAAAGTTCGGTACAGCTTTGGACAGTTACGCATATAACAGTCTTATTAACAGCAAAGGTCTGGATATGAGCATAATAGAGGGCATTGAAAAGCATTCAGTTTATGACAGCAAAAGAAACCTTAAGGAAACCTTTGATTACCCGAGGCGTCTGCTCGGAATTTATGCTGAGAACAACATAAAAACCACCTACTATATTGAAAACATACAAGACCAGAAGACAAAATCATGTAATCTGCATATCCATACCATGAATTTAAATACGTATAATAGTCAGCTTAAAACAATCAGGCTGCCAGATAACTGCTTTGACAGCATACTGGATGAAGGTATTGCTGTGGTTCCTTTCAGCAAGGGATTGTATCTTCTCACCACAAATAATATCTTTAAGCTGGGCAACACCAGTGTGGCAAAAACCATACCTGTTAAGAACATTAAAAATTACTCTGTAGTTACAGATGGAATATACCTATACAGCAAGAATGAGGTATTTCGGCTTGGCACAAACGATAAATTAGTAAAGGTCGGGCCGAATAATTATACCTTTAGTCTGGCTGGTATGCATCCTGACAACAAGGCAGACAGGGAATGGGCGGTTAAACAGCTGGAGAGTGCTGTGGAGAAGAACGTCAGCAGCCTTCACACATACAGGCTGGGATTGGTATGTTCACAAGCCTATTATTATGCTGAGGCAGCTTTCTCGGACGGGTCTGCAGGGCACTACCTACTGGCCGAGGGCTCGGTTCTTAACCTCCCCGGCACACTCAAGAATAAGAAGTACTTTATTTACAAAACAACCGAGAAACAGTTCGGAACCCCTGTAAAGAAGCACTACAAACTAACTGTAGTTATGCCCGATAAAACCTGGGAATACAAATACAAGACCGAATACCCTGTGATTGTTTCGAAGACCAAGGCAAAGATTATTTATAATGACAAAGAGGTATCTTCGGATACATATCCGGTGGTTCAGAACGGAAGCCTTCTGATACCTGTAAGGGCTCTGGCCGAGGAATTGGGTGTAAAAGTCGAATATGATTCATTAACTAAGTCAGTTCTCTTGAGCAAAGATGGACTTGAGATACAGTTCAGGTTAAACAGTAGCACGGCAAGCGTGAATAATAAGGATAGGGAACTTACCTCTCCTGTAATTCTAGTAAACAATCGCGCCATGGTTCCTTTGAGGTTCATTAGTGAGAATCTTAATCTGGAATTCAAGCTTGAGTATAATACCGAATACGACCCTGATTTACAGAGTTCGGGAATAAAGAAGGTGCTGCTGTACAGTAAATAAGTTTGAACGAGGGACGTTTCTTGAGCGGAACGAATAACGCATCCCCATGGTATTGCTGGGCTTTTGCTCAATGGAATCTTCCGTAAAATTTCAATAGCATCGGGAAGCTGTTTGCAGAGAAAATAAATTAACCGCTCATAAGGACTACGAAATCAGATAAACTGAATGCTTGTTATACTAAATTTCAGACCGGAATTAATTCGCCATCGTGGCTCAGTAATTCCTAGAATTGACGTCCTGTCAATTCTTCCTGAAATTTAGCATAACTTCGCATAGTTTAACTAAGATTTCTCCGCAAACTTATTCGCTGGTTAATTCATTTCCCCTCTAGCTATAAGCACTATCGGAAAATACTCTAGATTAGTATTTAGCCGCCCAGCTGCTAGCTGTTGTCCCGGTTCGCATAGTCTATCTAGAATCTCTATGCAAACTTATTTGTTGGAACAAAAAATAAATTATAAGGTCAAATATATTACAGATACATATTTTACAAGGAGGAAAATGGGTATGAAGCATTTTGGAAAGGTGATAATTATACTGCTTGCAGTTGTTATGGTCTTTACTATGTTCAAGCTTCCTGCCGACAGGGCTGAAGCAAAGTCGGACTTGCCTGAGGCCGCTCAGGATAGACTGAAGAGTGCAATAGTTCTATACATAGGAAGCTCTGAAGCGTATGTAAATAACCAGAAAAAGCTGATAGACGGGAGTAATCCCGAAGTCACGCCTGTATCAAAAGAAGGCAGGTCTTTAGTTCCAGTTCGTTTTGTTGCTGAAAGCCTGGGGGCCAAGGTTGATTGGGAAGAGGCCTCCTCAACCGTGACAATAAGCAAATCGGGACTGCTGGGTAAGACCATCAGGCTGGTTGTTGGAAAGAAAGAGATGACTGTAAACGGAAAAAAGGTGACCCTGGACAGGCCGGCCGAGACCATGAACGGCAGGACATTTGTACCTTTCAGGGCAATAACCGAAGCCATGGGCAAAAAGGTGTTTTATGACAGGGGACTTATAGTTATCAGCAATAAGGAAAAGTTATTTGATGTAAATAAAGAGAAGACATTAATCGACGGAGTTATAGCCAGGGTTAACAACCTTCCTGCGGTTGGTACCGAGGCAAGATTGAATGAGCTTCTGGCTAAAATGTCTGGCGAGACAGCACAAAGATACCTGGCAGATGATATGGCTGTGCCGCTTAGAAGTTCAGCAGAGTCTGCTGATAGTATTGCAAACCAGAAGGCACCGGCCGCCAAGAGTGTTGAGGGCTCCACCAATTATTCGAAAACCAATGTTCAGGTTCAGGGTGTTGATGAAGCTGATATTGTAAAGACCGATGGGAAATATATATATCAGGTAAACAATCAAAAGGTTGTTGTTGCTGAGGTCGATCCTCCGCAAGATATGCGAATTGTCAGCATGATAGAATTTGACGATAAATCTTTTCAGCCTACGGAGTTGTATGTAGACAGTAAGAGACTGGTGGTAATCGGTTCAACCCATACTGATATTCCTTTTAGAGAAATACCGGAAACCAGCTCAAAAAAGAGAATTGCTCCTGATTATCACCGTATGCAGAATATACTTAAGGCAATAGTTTATGATATATCTGACAGGAGTAGTATGAAAAAAGTCAGGGAGATTGAGCTTGAAGGAAACTATGTCTCGTCCAGAAAAATTGGCTCAGCCCTCTATCTTGTTGCTAATAAGTATATAAACTATTACTATATTCAAAAGCAGGAGGAGAGCCCGGCCCCAGCATACAGAGACAGCCTTACCGGAAGTGAATTCAAATGTATTGACTATTCACAGATACGCTATTTTCCGGATTGTATAAGTCCGAACTACATGATGGTTGCAGGCGTAAACCTCGACGCCAGTGAGGATGTGAATGTGTACACATATCTCGGCTCAGGTCAAAATATTTATGCCTCGCTTGAAAACCTCTATGTGGCGGTAACTGGTTATGAAAATATTTATCGAACAATGCCTGCAGTTGACAGTATGGTAATGCCCATGCCTCAGGATAATGAAAAAACGACAGTATACAAGTTCTCTCTCGACAAAGGCAGAGTAACATACCTTACTAAAGGCGATGTTCCCGGAAGGATACTTAATCAATTCTCAATGGATGAATACGATGGGAACTTCAGGATTGCTACTACCAGGGGACAGATGTGGAGAAGCGATGAGTTTACGTCCAGAAATAATGTCTATATACTTAACGAAACCCTGAATATCATTGGGAAACTTGAGGATATTGCACCCGGCGAAAGAATCTATTCAACCAGATTTGTGGGCAGTAAATGCTATATGGTTACCTTCAGGCAGGTGGACCCGTTGTTTGTAATAGATTTGACACCCGAGAACCCTAAAATTCTTGGAGCTCTCAAGATTCCAGGGTACAGTGATTACCTGCACCCGTACGATGAAAACCATATAATTGGATTTGGGAAGGACACCGAGGAGACAAAAGACGGTGGAGTCCTGATGCAGGGAATGAAGATGGCAGTCTTTGACGTCAGTGATGTAACCAAGCCCAAGGAATTGTTCAAGGAGATTATCGGCGGCAGAGGTACCGATTCCGAACTACTGAGAAACCACAAGGCTCTCCTGTTCTCAAAGGAGAGAGGACTTCTTGCCTTCCCTGTAAGGGTGGTTGAAGGAAATACTGACCGTAAATCCAGTACTGATGTTTTCCAGGGAGCATATGTATACAGTATAGATATGAGTAAAGGGTTTAATCTCAGGAGTAAAATCACCCACATATCTGAGGAAGATTATCTCAAGTCCGGATATTACGGTTATTACGGCGATAAGAACATAGAGAGGCTGTTGTATATTGATGATGCCCTCTACTCATTATCAAAGGCAAGAATTGCAGCCCACAGCCTGACCGATATGAAGGAGATTAAAGCTCTGGATATTAAGTAGTGCAAATTAATTGGGACGTGGTATAATTGTATCAGCAGACTAGATACATACGCTGATACATGGGAACATACAGGAGTATAATAATGACACTGAGAATACAAAAGAAAAAACACAACAGAACTTATTATGAGAACAACTGTGTTGATTCAATGCAGCTGGAAAACAAGGAGGTATGTCCACTTTGCAGGGTTCAGCCTCAGAGAATACTTGAGTGTGTAACCCGTGAAGGGAAAATTGTTTTCTACAAGCAGTGCCAAAGCTGCTTAAACATAGTCAGGATTGAGAGATACAGTGCGGAACTATAGAAGCTGATGCCCAGGCATCAGCTTCTATACTGTTGTGCAAATTATTTTTTATTCTAAAACATGTTGAGATAAGGTGCAGTTTAATAATAAAATAGATATACATAAAGGGAAGCTGGAGATGATATGAAACTACTTTTTTTTACCGACACTCACATAAGGGGTACTAACCCAAGAAGCAGGACGGATGATTATTATTCTGCTTTAAAAACCAAATTTAACGAGATTGCCGAACTGATTAACCAGCATCAAGTGGATTATGTCCTGCACGGAGGTGACTGGTTTGACAGACCGGATATTTCACCCTCCATTGTAAGGGAGTTTGCCATTATTATCAAAAAGTTTAACAGGCCTGTATATACTGTTGCTGGAAACCACGATATATTCGGGCATAACCCGGACACTCTTTCCAGGACAATGCTTGGATTGCTGGAAGGAGCAGAGGTTATCTCGGTTGTTAGAAGCGGAAGTTCCGTTAACCTGGAAAAGGACGGTGTAAAGGTTAAGCTGTACGGTAATTCATATGATTTTGATATAGATGGGGAAAATTTCAGAGATTACTATATAGTGGACAAGGACCCCGATGTAAGTTATTGCATAAATATGGTGCATGGAATGCTCCTTCCCAAGCAGTTTATTGAAGGTATAAAGTATACCCTTATTGAAGATATTGTGGATACCGGTGCCGATATAACACTTGCAGGCCACTACCACACCGGTTTTGGCATAATGAAGATAAATGAAAAATATTTTATTAACCCAGGCAGTACAGCGAGAATCAGCGCCTTGAAAAGTGAAATTGCACGGATACCAGAGGTTGTGGTTATTGAACTGAATAAGAATATTGATATTCGTATGATTAAGCTCCAGACTACACTTCCGGGCGAACAGGTTCTGAACCGGGAACACATTGAAGCTGAATATGACAGGACCCTTAAACTGAACCAGTTTTTCAGGAGCATGAGTTCAGTACGGGACTATGAACAGGCCCGAATTGACATAAACCGGATTATTGAGGAGATTGCTTCTTCCGAAGGGATTGAGGACAGAGTAAGGCTTGAAACCATACGAAGACTCGAGCAAGCAAGGCAGAACTTTTCTGAAGAAGAGGTGAATGAGTGAATAACATACGGAAGGTTATAATAGAAAACTTTCAGTCTCATGAAAGCACGGAGATGGAATTTGAAGATGGGCTGAATGTCATAGTAGGCCCATCCGATCAGGGTAAATCAGCTGTTATCAGAGCCATTAAATGGGTACTCTTCAATCAGCCGAGAGGGATAGAGTTTATCAGGCACGGAGCCAAGTCTGCAAAGGTAGAGATTGAAATGAGTAATGGCTTCAGGGTTATAAGGGAGAAATCATCATCCCGGAATAGGTATACCGTTATTGACCCGGAAGGAGAAACCAGTGTCTTTGAGGGGTTTGGTAATGAAGTTCCTGAAGAAGTACGGAAGGCACATGGTGTAGCAAAAGTGGTGATTGATACCGACAGGGATGTAAGCCTGAATCTGGGTGAACAGCTTGAAGGCCCTTTTCTAGTATCCGAAACCGGAGCTGTCAAGGCCAAGGCGATAGGAAGGCTAACCGGTGTTCATATTGTTGACAGGGCAACCCGAGAATGTATAAATGATATCAAGAAGGAAAACCAGATTGAGGGCAGATGTAAAAATGAAATTAAGGAACTGGAACAGAAGCTAAATATGTACGAACATCTGGACCTGCTTGAAAAAAATATAAGTGTCCGTGAAGAAAATGTGAAGGAAATTGAAAAACTTGCAAACACTCTCCACAAGCTGGACACGCTGAGGTCCAGGCTCAGTTTTGTTAACTATGAAATCAGGGTAGAGTCTGAAATAATTAGGAAGACTGTTAATATCAAAGAGATTAAAGGGAAAATTGATGACCTTGAAAAGAAAGCTCATACAATTGATAGGTTGAAAAGACAGAAAGTTGGCCTTGAAAATGTTGAAAAGGAACTTGAAAAAGCAGAGCAGAGACTTAGCTTACTTGATAAAATAAAGCAGGTTGAAACAAATGTTTTAAGGGTTTCCGAGCTTTATACCCGCCGGAGTAGCTTGGAACGGTTGAAGAATCTCATGAACTCGGTTGAGTCCAGCATAAACGAAGGCAGCATATATATTGCAAATGTGAGTAAGGAAATGGAGGATACACTTCATCAATATGAGGATGGACTTCGTAAAATGCCGAGGTGTCCGATATGTCAGAATGATATTGATGAAAGTATTATTAATAAGGTTATTATGCAGTATAAGGAGGAGCAGTGACTATGGATTACGAGAAGAGTATTACTCAGCTCAAAGAGAAGCTGGAAAAGGCAAAAGGCTTGAAATTCAGAGCTGAGGCTAAACTTGAACAGCTGAATAAACAGAGGGAGGAAATTATCAGGGAGATAGAATCAATGGGACTTGTACCTGAAAATATTGACCGCGAAATTGAAAAGCTCCAGAAGGAAATGGAGAGATTGATAGGCCAATCACAAGAAATGCTTCCTACTATCGAAGGCAGAGATGAGTAATTGATTGGTCATTATTACCTTGATTTAGTTCATAAAAAGTAATATATTAAAATAGGCAAAAATGAACCAAAGAGGAGAGGAAATTTTGGATATAACTGTCGGAGTAGTTTCACTTGGCTGTCCCAAAAACCTTGTAGATACGGAAGTAGTGCTGGGCAATCTTACCAGGCAGGGATATAAAATAGTTAACAGGGCAGAAAACGCCGATGTCATAATTGTCAATACATGCGGCTTCATTGACAAGGCTAAGCAGGAATCTATTAATACAATTCTTGAGATGGCTGAGTACCGGATAAAAGGACGGTGCAGGGCTCTCATGGTTATAGGATGCCTGGCTGAAAGGTATAAGGAGGATATCTATAAGGAAATTCCTGAAGTTGATGCAGTTGTGGGTATTGGCCAGTATCCCGAGATTCACGAAGTAATCAGAACACTGGCCAGTCACGAGAGCAGGGAGGAACCACATCTGATTATTGACGATTATATACACCGGTTAAGAAGTACCCCGAACCATCTATCATACCTCAAGATTTCAGACGGATGCGATAATATGTGTACCTACTGTGTAATTCCGTCAATAAGAGGAAGGTACAGAAGCAGGCAAATGGAGGATATCCTGGATGAGGCAAGGCATCTTGCCAATCATGGGGTCAGGGAACTGGTGCTGGTAGCTCAGGACAGTACAAGATACGGATTCGACCTTTATGGGAAGACCAGACTGGCTGAACTTCTCAAAATGCTTTGCAGAATAGATGGTATTGAATGGGTCAGAGTTATGTACGCGTACCCTGATAGTATTACAGATGAGTTGGTTGAGGTTATGGCCGGAGAGGATAAGATATGTAAATATATTGACCTTCCCATTCAGCACATCAGTGATGAAGTACTCAAGGCAATGGGGAGGAGGTGTTCAGGCAGCCAGATACGCAGCGTGATAAGAAAATTACGCAGCAATATTCCGGATATAGCCATCAGGACTTCATTAATTGTGGGGTTTCCGGTGGAAACGGAAAGCGATTTCCACCGACTGCTTGAATTTGTTAGGGAAACGGAATTTGACAGGCTGGGTGTGTTTACCTATTCGAGAGAGGAGGGCACACCAGCATCCAGGTTACCCGGACAAGTACCGTACAAGGTTAAGAAGTCAAGGCAATCGAGTATTTTGAAGGTGCAGAGACAGATATCAAAGAAGCTTAATCAGGAGTTCATTGGAAAAACGCTTGATGTTCTTATAGAGGGCAGGGCAGGACCTAACAGATACTTTGGAAGGAGTTATAGGGATGCGCCGGAGATAGATGGAATTATATATGTGAAATCCCGCCGGGAATTGCAAACTGGAAATTTTGAAAGTGTTAGGATTACCAGTGCATCCCAATACGATTTGTCAGGAGGGGCAGTCAATGAATCTTGCCAATAAAGTGACCATGTCAAGGATTGTACTTGTTGCGCTGTTTATTCTTGTTCTTGCAATGGGGATGAGGATTGCGAATGTTGAATACGGTAAATATATTGCAGCGCTGATATTTATTATAGCTGCTTGTACTGATGGAATTGACGGGTATATAGCCCGGAAGAAAAAACAGGTAACCACGCTGGGTAAATTCCTTGACCCGCTGGCCGATAAACTCTTGGTTACCGCAGCTCTTATCTGGCTTGTTGAAAAGGGTGAAATTCTGTCGTGGGTAGCAATAATAATAATTGGAAGGGAATTTATCGTGACCGGACTAAGGCTCATTGCTGCAGGTGAGGGTGTTGTTATCTCAGCCAGCGTGTGGGGAAAGCTTAAAACAGTAACCCAGATTGTAGCCATTGTTGCATTACTGGTTCACAATCTTGAGCCTTTCAAACAGTTTTTTGAATTTACAAGACTACATACAATAACAATGAGCCTGGCAGTTATTATAACTGTTTATTCAGGGTTTGATTATGTATACAGAAACAGGAAGGTTATCAAGGCAGCTGTTAAGTAGGGAGAGGTATTATGAAATTGAATGAGATTCTTGAATATCTGGATGCACTAGTGATGGAAAACAAGGATATTCCTGCTGAAAAATTTGTACAAATTATAAATGAACTTGCCGCTGTAGTTAAGAAGCAGGACGAAATCCTTTTAGACATAAAAAACAGCAATATAAGGCTGGAGAACAGGATAAGATATATTGAAACAGAACTGGAGAAAAGCAAGGTATACAAAGGTATTGTTGATATGATGGCAGCCAGAATAAGAAAAAATCCTCTGTCGGCTCTTATCTATCTTTACAGGGTTAAGAAGAATATAGATAAGCTTGGCAAGAATTAGTTGAAACTGAAATACATGGCAATTTTTTGTAGCCGAATTATAAAATCGGTAATAATATGAATTAACATAAATAATAGATGTGTCTATATTATATGGGGAGCGGGCATCAAGGAGGTTTTAACATTGGCACGAATGGTTTATCTCGACAACAGCGCAACCACAAAGCCATTTGATGAGATTTGTGCTGAGGTGGGAAAGACTGCCGGCAGCACATTCGGCAACCCATCTTCACTGCATGAAAAAGGCGTTGAGGCAGAGAAGATAGTTAAGTGGTCAAGAAATACAGTTGCTGGTTCCCTTGGAACAAGTTCAGGGGAAATATTTTTTACTTCTGGAGGAACCGAATCCAACAATATTGCATTACTTGGCGTGGTAAATGCACATGCAAGAAAACTTGGGACCATAGTTACGACAAGTATAGAGCATGCGTCAGTACTTAGTGTATTCATGTATCTGAAAAAAAGAGGCTGCAATACAGCCTTCCTGCCGGTAGACAGCCGGGGTATAGTTAACATGGATGCATTGGCCGGCATACTTAAATCCAGGCCTGTATCACTGGTGAGTATAATGCATGCCAATAATGAAATGGGAACACTTCAGCCCATAGAGGAAATTATTTCATTAAAAAGAAAGTACGGATTTATCCTTCATATAGATGCTGTGCAGTCATACTGCAAGTTAAAGCTTGACGGCATATGCAAGTCGGCTGACCTTGTATCGATAAGCGGTCATAAGATTCACGCACTTAAAGGCACTGGTGCCCTTTATATAAAAAAGGGAACAAGGGTTGAACCTCTTTACCATGGAGGCGGACAGGAAGGATGTATTAAACCCGGAACAGAAAATGTTATAGGAATATGGTCGCTGGGTAGGGCAGTGGAGCTGAATTTGTCAGGTAAGTATGGGGATTTTGAGAGAGTCAGGGAGTTGAGAAATCTTCTGGTTCAAAGGATTATTGAGGAAGTCCCGGGCGCTGAGCTGAATGGTACTCTGGACAGCAGCCTGAGTGCGCCTCACATTTCAAATATATCATTTGATGGAATTCCGGGAGAGGTATTTCTGCATGCGCTTGAACAAAGGGGAGTATTTGTATCAACCGGTTCGGCATGTTCGTCTAAGAAGAAATCATTAAGTCATGTCCTTTCTGCAATGGGAGTGAAGGATAGCAGAGCAAAATCATCGGTCAGGTTCAGCCTTTCACTTGAGAATACCCGGGAAGATATAGAATACTGCATCGGCGCAGTTAAGGAGAGCATTAAATCACTGGGAAAATTAAAGCGGTAATGATATGGAGGAATTATGCAAGAAATTGTACTTGTAAGATACGGCGAAATTATTCTCAAAGGACTGAACAGGCCGGTATTTGAAAGCAAATTAGTGAGCAATATAAGGAGAGCTTTGAAGGATGAGAAGTTCAGAATTCATCACTCTCAGGCAAGAATATATATCGAGCCGCTTGAGGGTGAAAGCCTGAATTCGTCAGTAATAATTGACAAGCTTACCAGGGTCTTCGGGCTGGTTTCGGTTAGTCCTGCATACAGGACAGGCACTTCGATGGAGGATATATATGAGGCAGCCGAGCGGTGCATGAAAGATGTTCCTGAAGCCAGAACATTCAAAGTGGAAAGCAAGAGAGGGGATAAAGGATATCCGCTGACCTCACCGGAGATAAGCGCACGTGTGGGAGCCCATATACTTTCAAAATTCCCAGACCTTAAGGTTGATGTACATTCACCTGAGGTAGTGCTGGTAGTAGAGGTCAGAGAAAACGCCTATCTGCTTTCCAGGGTAATACCCTGCAGTGGGGGTATGCCAACCGGCACAGGAGGGAAGGCACTCTTGCTGCTCTCAGGAGGAATTGACAGTCCTGCAGCCGGATGGATGATTGCCAGAAGAGGGGTCGAATTGGAAGCGGTACATTTTTTCAGTCCTCCTTATACCGGCCCTAAGGCAAGGGAGAAGGTTATTGACCTGTGCAGAATTCTTGCCGCATATATGGGAAGGATTAGGCTGCATATTGTTCCATTTACCGATATTCAGGTGGAGCTAAGGGATAAATGCCCAGAGGAGCAGTTAACCATACTCATGAGGCGGTTTATGATGAGAATAGCCCAAAGCATAGCTGAAAAAGCAGGCTGCGGTGCATTGGTTACCGGAGAGAATCTTGGACAGGTTGCCAGCCAGACCATGAAGAGCCTTGCTGCCTCCAATGCAGTTGTTGACATCCCCGTATTCAGGCCGTTGATAGGAATGGATAAGAATGATATTGTATCAATTGCCAAGAAGATAAATACATATGAAACTTCAATACTGCCCTATGAAGACTGCTGTACAATATTTCTTCCCAAGAGGCCGGAGACAAGTCCGAAACTTGAGAAGCTGGTTCAGTCTGAGCAGCACCTGGACAAGGACAGGCTTCTAAAAGAGGCAATTGATAATACAGAAATTATTAATATATAAGGTGTGAGAACAATGAATATGAGTTTAAAGGAATTTCAATCCCGCATTGGTTATAAATTTAATGAATCACAGCTCCTTGAAACGGCCCTTACGCATAGTTCATATGCAAATGAAAATAAGGCTTCCGGCGTTTTATGCAACGAGAGGCTAGAATTTCTCGGAGACTCTGTATTGAATCTGATTGTGACCAACCATGTATTTGTGAATTTTTCCGATTTGGCAGAGGGAGAAATGACAAGAACCAGGGCTGGAGTTGTCTGTGAACAAGCCTTAAAGGATGCGGCGGTTGAAATGGGTATAGGAAACTTATTAAGGCTCGGAAAAGGCGAGGAAATAACCGGAGGTAGAAGCAGGCCTTCAATTCTGGCCGATGCTTTTGAAGCTCTAGTTGGTGCAATATATATTGATGGGGGTTTTGAGCAGGCGCAGAAATTTGTTTTATCACAATTAGGTGATTTGATTGAGAGTTCAGTCAGCGGGACGGGGCCGTCAGATTATAAGACCAGACTCCAGGAGATACTTCAAAGAAACGGAGATGCGAAAATAGATTACCTTGTGGTTAAGCAAATCGGACCCGACCATGATAAGGAGTTTCATATCGAGGTCAGATATGACGGGAAGGTGCTCGGAACCGGAAGAGGAAAGTCAAAGAAGGAAGCAGAGCAAACTGCAGCTAAAAAAGCGCTCAATTTTCTTGGATGCTGAGGTAGCTATGGATAAACGGTACTATATTATTCCTGTTTTTGTACCGCATGCAGGATGTCGGCATAATTGTATATTCTGTAACCAGAAAAGTATAAGTGGGATTAAAACGGAAGTGACGGCAGACCAGGTGAAGAAGATAATCATTGAGCACCTTGAAACTCTGCCGTTAAATGCGTATATCGAAGTTGCCTTTTATGGCGGGAGTTTTACTGGAATTGACACTGCAAAGCAGGAGGAACTTCTTGAAGCTGCATACGAGTTTGCATGTAGGGGAAGTGTTCAGAGTATAAGAATATCTACCAGGCCAGATTATATAAATGGCGCTATCCTGAACAGATTAAAGAAGTATGGTGTGGATATAATTGAACTGGGAGTGCAGTCAATGGACGAGGGAGTGCTGGAGGCCAGCTTCAGGGGACATTCCAGGGAAGATGTTGTGGAGTCCTCAAGGTTAATCAATAGCTATGGATTCAGGCTTGGACTTCAAATGATGATTGGGCTTCCGGGGGATACGCCGGAGAAGGATATTAAGACCGCAAAGCAGCTTATTGAGCTTAATCCTGAAGTAGTCAGAATATACCCTGTCGTTGTTCTTAAAGGAACCGAACTCGAATCAAAATACAATAAGGGTGAGTACAGGCCACCTGATATTGAAACGGCTGTAGAAATATCAAAAGAATTGTTGAAATTATTCAAAAAGAATGGTATAAATGTTATAAGATTAGGCCTTCAGGCTACCGAAAACATTGATTTCCGAAAAGAAGTGGCTGCCGGACCTTTTCATCCGGCCTTCAGGGAGTTGGTTGAGTCTGAACTCAGGTACGATATGATTACTTATATGCTGTGCAATATCAAGCCTGAACGGGGAGAAACGGTTGAAATCAGAACCGGTATCCGGGGAGTATCTATAGTAGTCGGGCATAAGAGAAGTAATCTGAAAAGGTTATATGAAAGATACGGTTTCAGGAAAATTAAAGTTTCTGGTGAACCTTGGTTGAACGAAAGTGATATAATAATTAATACAGCTGGATATAAATTAAGGTTGACAGAAGAAGAATATATCGACACTGTTGTAATGGATTAATGAACTTGGTTATCAATTAATCTGGAGTCTAGGGGGTAAAAAAGATGGAAGTATTAAAAGTTTCAGCACACTCACAGCCCAAGGCGGTTGCCGGAGCACTGGCAGCTGTGCTAAGAAATGACAGCAGTGCCGAGATACATGCAGTTGGAGCTGGTGCAGTAAACCAGGCAGTAAAGGCAATTGCAATAACAAGGGGGTTCGTTGCTCCAAACGGTATTGACCTTGTAGCAGTTCCGGCATTCTCAGGGGTAAATATTGACGGACAGGATAGGACTGCAA
>JAWLGL010000007.1:0-22026 GCA_041685035.1 Clostridia bacterium | reverse complement strand
CCAATATATAAAAATTGAGGTCAGTGATACAGGCTGTGGAATATCCAAAGAGCACTTACCAATGATCTTTGAAAGGTTTTATAAAGCTGGTGATAGTAAGGGTTCAGGAATAGGCCTTTCCATAAGCAAGCTCATTATTGAGGCTCATAACGGTAGAATATGTGCTGAATCAGAAGAAGGGAAGGGAGCCAAGTTTTCAATTATAATTCCTCTATGACATAAATTTGATACATTTATGTCCTACAATTAGAATAGGTAAATAACTAAAGGCAGGGTTATGTATGTCCCCCTGCTTTAATTGTATCCGCTGAAGGCCGGATTATAGGACTGGGAGGGTGAAACGTGAGGATTAAGAAAAAGCTTATGTTAAAGATTGTAGTTATTTCTGTTCTGGTACTTGCAATTGCATTTTCCGTTTATCACTTTGCGCAAAGCAGGAGTACCAAAGAAGCGGCTGGCAGTTTTGCTGAGGTTACAGTGCAAAAAAGGAATATCTCAGTAACAGTTTCAGGCACGGGAACGGTAAGCCAGTCATACAGGCAGGACATTACAACCAAAGTTAGTGAAACAGTAAAGAAAGTTAATTATAAAGAAGGGGACAAAGTAGAAGCCGGCGACCTTTTATTTGAACTGGATGATACGTCTATAACAAAACAGATAGAAAGAACAAGGCTAAGTATCCAACAGGCCCGGAGTGAACTTTCCCGGGTTGAGAAAGAAATCTCAGGTCTTTCGGCTGTCGCACCCATATCCGGCCAGATAACAGGGCTTAAGGTCAAGGAAGGAGACAGTATAAACAAGGGAGCAGAGGTGTGCACCATAACCAATACTTCAACGCTCAAGCTTATCCTCCCTTTCAGTAAAATTCAAGCCAGCAGGTTTTACATAGGGCAAAAGGCTGAAGTATATTTACAGGACTATATGCAGGTGGTTGAAGGAAAGGTCAGTTACATAGACAGAACCGGCAGAGTAGTTGATGGCGGCGGAACAGCCTGTGATGTGGAAATTCTGGTCGCCAACCCTGGTACGATAATAGCTGGTACCAGGGCTAGCGCTGTAATAGGGAGTGAGACCAGTCTTGACAGCTCAGTAATGGAGTGCCTTCAAACCAAGGTAGTAAGAGCGGAGTCTGGAGGAACCATAAAGAACATATCTGTAAGGGAAAACCAGTATGTAAACAAAGGACAGATAATGATAAGTATTGAAAACGATGAACTGGCTGACCGCCTCTTGGCAAGCGAGATAAAGCTTAAGGATTTGAATGCACAATTGGAGTCCCAGATTAAGGAGCAGGATGATTATAAAATCTTTGCTCCCGGTAGTGGTACGATACTGAAACAGGAAGTCAAGGTCGGAGATGTGGTCAAGCAGGGAGAAGTGATTTCCACAATTGCAGACAATGGAAGAATGGAATTTGAAATACCTATTGACGAACTGGATATTGCAAAAATATCTGAAGGACAACGAGCGTCGGTTACTATTGATGCACTTCCAGAAACAAGGTTCAACGGTATGGTCACAAAGGTGTCTAGTGAAGGGACTTCTCAGAATGGAGTTACTACCTATCCGGTTACAATTGAGATTGAAAAACCGGAGAGGATAAAGGCCGGAATGAACGCTAATGCTGAAGTAATGGTTGAGCAAAAGAGAGGTGTACTTACACTTCCGCTGTCTGTGGTTCGGAAAGTAGGCGCCCAGACTTTTGTGCTTGTGCGCGGCAAAGCTGAAGATAATGGTGAACGTACCGGGGAACAAAATAGAGGCGGAAATTCCAGGATGCAGGCTATGCTCGGAGACTTTGGCCCGGATATCACCTTCAAGCGTATTGATGTAGGTATAAGCAATGACTCAGATATTGAAATAGTCAGTGGTTTGAATGAAGGGGATGTTGTACTGATGACTGTTTCACAAAGTACTGGTTCAAGTGGTGGCACGAACCAGAATACAGAGACATTCAGGGGGAGCCCGGTGCCCGGTGGAACAGGCGGTGGCAGCTTTTACAGAATCAGGACTGGGGGTGGTGGTCGTGGAGACAACTAAACCACTCATAGACATAAGGAATATAAGTAAGGTCTATATGATGGGAAAGGTAGAGCTAAAGGCCTTGAACAATGTCAGCATCAAAGTGTTCCCGAAGGAGTTTACAGCCATTGTAGGACCTTCAGGCTCGGGAAAGTCAACACTAATGAATATTATTGGGTGCCTGGATGTTCCCACATCAGGCCAGTACTACCTTGACGGTAAGGAGGTAAGTCAGCTGAACGATGACCAGCTTGCCGAAATAAGAAACAATTTTATAGGATTTATTTTTCAGGGTTTTAATCTGCTTCCCAAGCTCACCGCACTGGAGAATGTGGAGCTCCCCCTGATTTATCAGGGCAAGTGTAAAAAAGAAAGATATGAAAAATCACTGGAAGCTTTGGAGAGAGTAAAATTGAAAGACAGGATTCACCACAAGCCTACTGAGCTTTCAGGAGGCCAGCAGCAAAGAGTAGCTATTGCCAGGGCTTTGGCAGGAGGTCCACAACTGATTCTAGCCGATGAACCAACCGGTAACCTGGATTCAAAGTCAGGGACTGAAGTAATGGATATGATGAAAGAACTTCACAACCAGGGTAACACTATAATCATGATTACCCATGACAACGAAATAGCTGTCCATGCCCAGAGATTGATTCGGATAAGTGATGGAGAAGCTGCTGAAGACAGGGAGGTCGGATAATGGGTTTTCTCCAGATTTTCAGGATTGCATTGAAAAGTATGACGGGCAGCAAGGTAAGGACGCTGCTTACCATGCTGGGAGTAATTATAGGCGTGGCTACATTTATAACGCTGGTTTCACTTGGAGAAGGAACCAAGAAGAGTATCAGCGACAGCATACAAAGTATGGGTACGAATCTTATAAACATTTCCATAACGGGACGTAACAGCAACAGAAATGTTACATATAAAGACCTGAAGGATTTTGCCGGCCAGAATACAGACGAAATTGAAGCTGTTGCTCCCACCGTTAGTGGAAGGGTAACTCTTAAATATGAAAATAAAACCTGGGAGACAAGTCTTGAAGGTACCAGCCCGGAGTATGAAACGGTGAGGAATACCCCTGTGCAAAACGGCAGCAGATTTATTACCCACATGGATGTCGATTACCGTCAGAAAGTGGCCCTGCTGGGTACGGGAGTAATCAATAACCTTTTTGGCCCCGGAAGAAATCCTATTGGTGAGAGGATAAAGATAAATGGAGAAATATTCAGAGTAGTAGGTGTATTGGAACAAAAGTCAGCCGGTGAGAATTATTCCCTGGATGACCGTATAATAATACCTATTTCAACAGCTCAAAGGCTGCTAAGATCTGCGCAGATTAGAAATTTCTCGGTACAGGCCAGGTCACCTGAAAGGGTAAATGCGGCTATGTTCAAGATACAGGAGTTTTTGCTCAAGACATATAAGGATGATAGCGCTTTCAGAGTACAGAACCAGGCCGAGATGCTTTCAAGGGTTGACAGTGTCACAGGAGCCATGACTGCATTCCTCGGTGCTATAGCAGGAATTTCCCTTCTGGTTGGAGGGATTGGAATAATGAACATTATGCTGGTTTCGGTAACTGAAAGGACGCGCGAAATAGGTATAAGGAAGGCAATAGGAGCCAAAAGGAAGCACATACTGGCTCAGTTTCTGATTGAGTCGACTGTAATAAGCTGTATAGGGGGATTAACCGGAATTATGATTGGATTCTTGCTGGCAGGTGTAATACCCAGGTTCTCATCAATGACTCCAGTGATTACCTCTTCTTCGGTATTGATTTCTTTCTTGGTTTCGGCAGCAGTAGGTATATTCTTTGGGATATATCCTGCAGGTAAAGCTTCCAAACTTAATCCTATTGAAGCGCTAAGATTTGAATAACTGGGAGGAACAAGCTATGATTTGTAAACTTAAAAGAGTTCAGACACTAATAGTGGTATTTGCCTTAATAATTGTAATTTGCCCTGCATCATTTGCCAGGTATTCGGATGTACCCGAAACTGAAGACTACTATGAGGCAGTTATGAATCTTTCAGCAATGGAGATTATAAATGGCTATAGTGATGGAATCTTCAAACCAAATGGTAACGTGACCAGGGCCCAGTTCGTGAAAATGATGGTCAAATCCACAGGAAATGAGGGCCAGGCCTCAGCGTCGAATACTGCAAGTGCATTTACCGATGTTAAACCCGGTCACTGGGCAGTTGGTTATATTAATTCGGCAGTGAAGGAGGAAATTATAACAGGCTATGCCGATGGTTCCTTTGCACCTGAAGAAAATGTAAACTTTGCACAGGTATGTACAGTTCTGCTTAGAAGTCTGGGATACATATCGTCTGAAATGACAGGTGTCTGGCCGTACAACTATATAGAAAAGGCAAAAGCACTTCAAATAACTAAAGGAGTTGATCTGAAGCCTTCTGACAAAGTCAGCCGTGCCCAGCTTGCGATTATGCTTGAAAGGACTCTTAACGCAAAAGTAAAAGATTCCTCACAGACCCTGGCAGAAAAGAGCGGGCTTGGAGCATTGAAAACAGCTATAATTACAGGTTCATGGGACCTTGACAGCACACTTCCACGAGGAGCTGTGAAAACCGATATAGGTGAATTCAGGTCGGAAGGCTTTAATGGATTAAAACACCTTGGTGAGAAGGTCAATATACTTGTAAACGAAAGCAATGTAATTATTTCAGCCCAGAATGTAGTTGAAGACAGCCGCGTTCTGTTTCTGGAAGATATTTCGGGGAACAGGATATCGTATTGTGGGCAGGATGGGAATGGAACAATGGATATTCCGGATAATATGACCTTCTACTACCAAGGGCAGAAGAGCACCTTTGGGGATGTAAAGCAGAATGCTGCCGCTGGCTCGCTCATAGCACTTGCTATTACCGATACGAATATGCAGTTATATAATTACGGAGTAATGACCGATCCTCCAGCTGCTGAGCCTGTGATTGTGAAAAAGGATGTTGGTGCTGGTGATAAAATTATAGGGAGTATAGATATTTCGGGCATGGATGACGTTAAGGTCATAAAAAACGGAAAGATTGCCAGATTGACAGACATTAAATTATTTGATGTTGCCTACCTTATAAAGAATCTTTACAAACCGGAGCAGGGGATTATTATGGTTTATGACAAAAAGAAAACGGGAAGCTATGACGATGCCATCCCGAGTAAAAATGCAGTGCAGAGAATCAAGCTCTTAGGAGAAGAGTTGGTCATTGAGACTTCCTCTGCTGCCGCTAAGTTAAACAATACTCAGGGCGCATTTGCAGTAGGTGATCAGATAACCATTCTTACCGGTAGAACCGGTGGTATTGTGGATGTTATTACACCAAGCTCTGCTGATGTTTCAAACATTGCTGTAATTGTTAGTACGAGAAGCAGTATATCTACAGAAAGCGATACAAAGGGAAAAGAGATTTTCTATGTCACCCTATATAAGATCGATGGGAGCACAAGCGAATATGAGGTTAATGAAGACCAGGAATCCCGAAAAGGTAGGGTTGTAAGGTTTGACGTAAAAGACGGAACTGCGGATATTATTCCAATAGCGTATAACACTATTTATGGCAGGATAAATCCTACTGAAAAAATGATTGGTGACTTGTGGCTGAGTCAGGATGCAGTAGTTCTGGATATTCACAACAGCATCGGTTCCAGGGATGTTGAAATAAAAAGAATTGACTGGCAGGATATGCCTTCAGGTGAACTGAGAAGGGATAAGGTAATTCATGCAGAAATGGGTGGAGCATTTAATGATATTCAGCTGCTTGTTTTAAATAACCTGACCGAATCTGGGCAGTATGGCATACTGGTAGGGAAAAATGAAAGAGGAACCTCGTCAGACTATACTCTGATGATTAACGGAAGAGAGTCTTCATTTAGTAATGTCAATGCTGTTTTCGACAGTTCAAAAGGGGATGTAGTGTGTATAGAGGAAGGTAAGAACAGCCTCGAACATATGTATACCCTTAACCCTAAGGATACTTCCTATCGGATACAGGCCGTAGACTCCAGGAGAATAAGGATTAACAACAGGATTTATAAGTTGGCCGACAATATACAGATATATGATATTACGGAAGATAAACCGGTCAGCATCTCCACAAGTGATCTGACGCCGGGGGAAGGTGCATATGTAGCTTTGTATTCCGGCAGGCAGTCGGGCTATGAGAATATAATAAGAGTCATAACTGTGACAAAATATTAAGGGGGCAGAGATGAAGAGGCAATTAATTTTAATAGCTGTACTCCTGATACTGATGTTTACGTCCGGATGTGGTAGTTCAACCAGAATAGAGGCTGAAGGAGCGTCTGGGCAGCAGCAGCGCAATTTCAGGAATGGAATAGATTTTGACCAACAAGCTCCGGAAGCCAATATAAGAAGGGCATTGCTAGGAATTATCAGAGTCCAAAGCAGTGATTCCCCGTTTACCAGTGAGCAGGCAGAGAAGCTGATTCCTTTGCTGGAAGAGATAAGAGCAAAAGAAACAGTGGATAAGGAATATGGGGACGAGAAAGTTGAAGAAATAAACGGTATTCTAACTGAGGGACAGAAAGAACCGCTGACACAAGGAGCAAACAATGGTATCCGCATGAGGGGAGGTCAGCGGGATGAGGCAGGGATACCTCCGAATCCTGAACCTCCAAACGAGCGTAGGGGAGGATTTGATTTAAAAGAACTATGTGACAGAGCGATAGAAGCCTTGAATAAATGAATAAAGAAGAGTGAAATTGGGACGCGGGGACGGTTCTGTTCTGCCGTCCCATTTCGCTGCAGCTCTATCTGCAAGAAAATACTGTCAAAAGAACCGTCCCCGTGACAGTCTCTATCACCATTTAACTCCTTCGGCATATTATGGAGTAGACATAATACGCTGGGGGAGTGAAGAGGTGTGGAGAGCATATCGGACCTATGGTATATAAAATTGCCGATAAGCATTATAGTAATGCTTTTTGCTCCTATACAGGTATCTTTTACAATACTTATGGTATTGGTGCTGATTGATACATGTACGGGAATAGCCCACGCGGTTAAAATCAAGAGATTCAACGTTAAATACTTGGGAAGGGCTGCAAACAAGCTCATAACCTACGGTTTATGCATTGTGACTACACGGCTGCTGGAACAGGGTATAATTTACTTCTATGAGACCACGGTTGTTTCCCAGGCGGTTATAGGCTACCTGATTGCTGCCGAGGCCATAAGCATATTCCAGAATCTTGCTCTGATGGGAGCTCCTATTCCGGGCAATTTTGTGAATGCTTTTCTTAGAAACTTGAGAGTGCCCGGTCTTGAAGATGTGGTAAGATACGGACTGGATGAGTATTCTGAAATCAATGAAGTACGGGAAATTATCAGTTATCAGGTTCCCACCTTCAGGAATACTACAATGCGCAAGCTCCTTGAGATGAAGTTCGAATCGTGGGCCGGATTATTTATCTTTATAAGAAAAAGTATTGATGAGGATAATGCCCCCGGAGACGATATACTCTACTATAAAGTTATGTCTGTAATAGAAACAATCTCTAAGGAAGTAAGGGAAAAATGGGAAGATTCGGGAATCTCCAAGAAGTGTATAGAAAAATTTGATGAGTGGCATGAGCCCAGGGTTGATGTATTTTTAAAGCATATTAAGGATATATGTTATTCGGATATTAGTCTTAAGGAAAAGAAACAGCAGATGATAGACCGGCTTCTTGCCCTACTGTACCAGACAATTCTTGATGCCCACAAGAGTGAATCCGATTTGATAGCATGTAAGGAATGTGGTGTGTGTGGAAGCTCCAGGGTTGAGTAAAATACTCACCCTAGTCATGGTTTTTTTCATATATAATTCTTAAGCCTTCCAGAGTAAGCAGGCTGTTGATGTGCTGAATTTCTCTGGACTCACCGGCTATAAGTCTGGCTAGTCCCCCAGTAGCTACTACCTTAACATCATCCTCTGAGAGTTCCTCCTTCATCCTGCCCACTATGTAGTCAACCTGTCCGACATATCCGTAAACTATTCCTGACTGCATGGAGTTCACGGTGTTCCGGCAGATAACCGACTCGGGCTTGACCAGCTCAATCCTTGGAAGCTTTGATGCTTTCTGATACAGGGCTTCTGTAGATACTTTTATTCCCGGGCAGATTGCCCCGCCAAGGTACTCCTTCCTGCTGTTTACTGCGCAGAATGTTGTAGCCGTCCCGAAGTCCACTATGATTACCGGAGGACCGTAAAGCTCAACTGCAGCAGCAGCATTTACTATCCTGTCCGAACCTACCTCTCTAGGATTGTCGATACAGATATTCAGACCCGTTTTTGTATTGGGACCTACAATAACCGGATCAACCCTGAAATACTTTCTGACTGCATGCTCAAGGGAATACATAATTGGTGGTACCACTGATGAAATTATTACGCTGCTTATACTCTCAAGCTCTATTCCTTCGTATCTGAAAAGATTTGTCATAGTAATGCCCAACTCGTCCGAAGTCCTGTCCTTGTCGGTCTGGAGTCTCCAATGGCTCAGGAGTTTTGTCTGGTCGTAAACTCCCATTACTATATTTGTATTTCCAACATCTATAACGAGTATCATGTTATTTTCTCCTTTATGCATATGGGTTGACGCCCCTCAGACTTACCTCACCTGAGCAGACCTCTATAGTTTCTCCTGATTCCAATTCTATAACCAGGCTTCCGGTGTCGGTTATATCTACTGCAGTGCCTATAATTGTCTGGGTGCCAGAGATGGCGGACACCTTTTTACCAATTGTAATGGAATACCCTTTCCAAAGGGCTATAATAGCCGTCCTGTCATTAAGCAGAAGTGAATATGCGCTGTCCAGTTCAATGAGTAGATTCTTCAGGAAGTCCGTGAAATCTATAGGTTTACCGTATTCGGCAGACAGGGTGGAAGCGTATTCCTGCAGTTCTTCGGGAAGCTGGTTGATATCCAGGTTGAGATTTACACCCAATCCCAGGACAATATATTCAACTCTGCCGGAGTTTATTGAACCCTCGGCAAGTATTCCGCATACCTTTTTTCCCCGGATTAATACATCGTTTGGCCATTTTAGTTCAGCTTTCATACTACAGTGTTTACGGATAGTTCTGCATATACCTACGCCTGCAGCCAGGGATATCAGGCTGATTTCTTGTGGTGAAAGCTGAGGACGCAGGACTGTGGAGAGCCAGAGACCTCCCCTGGGGGAGGACCAGCTTTTTCCCAGCCGTCCCCTGCCGCTGTCTTGTTCTCCCGCAATTATCACCGTTCCGTCTACACAGCCGGATAAGGCCAGCTCTTTTGCTGCTGACATTGTTGAAGGTATACTTGCATGGTATAGAATCTTACTGCCCAGAGCACAGTCTCTAAGCTTTAGTTCTGTTTCAACAAGGTTCAAATGTTCTTTTTTCATGGCATCTTTTACATTCGCCTTTATTTATTATTACTGGTTGCTATAACCACAGGTATTATTATAAAATATAAAAGATAAAAGACCAATAGAAAAATTACTAGGTCTGTGGGGGGCAGCATGAAAAAAATTCTTGTAATTATACTTATAATAACTGTGCCGGTTTTAATTACCGGATGCTTTCAGCTCAAGGAGATTTCATACACCGATGAAGACAGTATAGGTATTAACATGAATACAGATAGTGCGGGTGCTTCGGAGAAGGAAGATAGTAAAGCCGGCAGCTTCAAGTTCTTTGCTGGCAAGATATCCTACCAGGATGACAGCGTTCTGGTTTCTGATACCCCTAAAACTGATGAGGCCACCCCGAGGGTGACTAATACACATAGCGAGAGGAATAGTACTATTGTCTTGAAAACATCATTCAAATCCCTGGAAGAATTTGATGCATATATACAGGAAATTAAAAGACAGTCTGATGTAATAGCTGAAGTAACAGACAATCCTATGTGCAGTATTGACCAGATGAAGGAAGCCATAAAGAAGAGTGAGGCTCTTTTAGATATTACCAGAAAGATTGATATACCTGAAAATATAATCAGAACCGAGCGAGGCAGGTACTATGCCGGTAAGTATGCCGTGGATGAACTGGAATCCCTGGTTGTATTCAGGATAGAGTTATTTGAAAAGTATAGCAAAAAACTCAAGAAAACCAGTAAATCGCTGGAATACGAAATCGAGTCACTTGAAGACGGTGCAATACCTATAAAGGAAAGTGGATTTGAGATATCCAGACGTAGTATGATGGAAGAGGAAGGATATGTGTGGGATAAACAGCTTAGAAAGTTTACAGCTGAACAATAGACATCTCTGCAGAAAATATTGCAGGATGTTTCAGTTTTTTGAGGTGGAGGCTTGATGTTTGAAGTAACCTTGCTTTTAGTATCATTACTTATACTAGGCACATATGCAATGCTGTTCTGGCTTGTCAAGAAGGAGTATATGGGGCTTAGAGGCGCTGTTATAATGGTGATTGTTTCAACCTCATCATACCTGGTTTTTCCTGCACTGCTTGCAAGGGTAGAGGTGCAGTCGGCAATCCTGCTTCTTCTGCTGTTTATTCTAGCCGGCCTGGTGCTCTTGGCAGCTGTAGACAGGAAGATGGCACTAAAGCTCAACCTGCATGCAAACATAAATTTCAGACATCTGACTGGGGTTAACCATAAGCTTTTTTCCAGTATCAAGCCTTCTCTTGTATTGACTGCGTCGGGAATAAAGTTAGCGTTTAGTGCAGTCAAACGCTTTACTTCCTTATTATCGGACAGGCTCAGACAGATGAATGTAAGGGCTGGCGTTAAAATGGAAAAGGATAACATGAAAGTTCAGCCTGTTAGAGAGCAAGAAAAGGAAAAGAAAACTGAAGCCGTAGATTTTGACGCTAATATTGAAATTATCGACCTTTCAGAGAATGACCAGTCCTTAAGCTATGTAGATTTTGAAAGCAAAGGAAGTGACTATGAAGACCTTTTTGAGAAATATATAAAAGGTGAAATTATTCTGAGCGACGTAAGCAGAAAGATTAAAGAGAGATTGGAAGTACATCAGGCCCAGCCCGGAAATTCTGATGAAGAGCCGGAGATGAAAAGAGAAGTCCAAGCAGAGGCAGCTTCTGTGATGGAAAAGGATTTTTCATTTAAGCCATGCAGCCAAGCGGAGAAAAATAATGTTGAAGCGTGTATTGAAAAGGCATTTGATTTTAAGGCGAAGGGTCAGCTTCTTGAAGCTGTAGAGTGCTATATAAAGGCCCTGGATAAAGGGCCGGAGGATGATTTGATACTGTGGATTGTGGTGGATATCTGTTCCCTCTATAAACAGTTGGGGCAGGACTATATGGCGAAAGAAATGATGATGAGTTATATTGAAACCTTTGGCGATAACCTGAGTCCACAGGTCAGGGAAGAGATTATGGGAAGCCTGTAGAAGGTGAAAGGGCTTCGGTGATTAAGAGCATGGGCACGGGAACGCTGAATCTGAGAATAAAGGGAGGGTATTTGGTTGAAGAAGACTGGCGATATTATTGGGCTGCCTGTGATTGACCTTTCCACCGGAAAGGAGATAGGCAAAGTATGGGATTTGATAATAAACGGTGAGAAGGGTACTGCTGACTTTTTTATTGTTGATGACGGGATGATGCTCCTGGGAGCAAAAGTGGTTGCAGCTAAGGATGTACAGGGTATAGGTGAATATGCGGTGACGGTTGGCAAGGGGGATGCTCTAAAAGAGATAGGCAAGGTAGAACAGGCCGTCGAACTGTACAAAAAGAATGTAAGGGTTAAAGGAACCGAGGTCCTTACCCATAAGGGAAGGCTAATAGGAAGGACGGGAGATATATATATAGATGAGAACACATGCACAATTTCAGCGCTGGAGTTTGCTTTCGCGGGTAAGCCGGACAGACTGTGGATGATTTCACGCGATAATATTGTAACCTTTGGGGAAAGGCTTGTCGTAGTTGTTGAAAAGATAGAAGATGCACTTGAAGAGCTTCCGCTCTCTGAAGAAGGAGAGGCTGAAGAACTTTCAGAAACAGTAAGCCCTGCCGGTGAAGATATGAAAGCTGGGGCAGAGATAACTCAAACAGAGACGGAAGAAGTTTTGCCTCAAATCCAGAATAAGGATGAAGGTAGTGCTATTCCGGAAGCTTCCACGCGAGAGGAAACCCTGGACCAAAAAGAAGATGGCAGTTCCGAAGATGAAGAGCCGGATTCTAGGCAGGCCGGGGGCAAGCAGATGGAGGATAAGGAGAAGGCTGAACCCCAGAAGGATGTGAATAATAAACGGAAATCAAAAAGGGAAGAGACCAAAGCCAAGGCTGACTCAAAACAGGTCTCTCCAACTCGGAATAATGATGAGCAGGCCGGGCAGGAAGACAAAGATGCTGTGGCTGGCAGTGAGGAGATTCAGGGGAATGGGGCATTTGAAGAGGGGATATCGGCGCGTACGTGCTCATATAAGCAGGTTGTGAAGGACGGGGCTGGTGACCGCAAGGAGGAGCCCGCAAAGAAGGAAGATAAGAAGCAGGAAAACGATAAAAAGGAAGCCGGAAAGCAGGCTGAAACCAAAACTGCAAATGTGTTTGAACAGAAGCAGAAGGAGTTTCTTATAGGCCGGAAGGTAACCAAGGCTATTAAGGATAAAATGGGCAATGTTATACTAGATGAGGGTGAAACCATAACCGGAGAAGCGGTGGACAGAGCAAAGGATGCAGGAAAACTTATTGAGATTGTTATGAATAACAGACCGTAAAAAAAGCGCCCTCAGGGCGCTTAATTGTTACTTGAAATAACTGTTCAGTATCTGTAAGGCGTCAGACTCTATCAGTTTGTCACCATGTTCGTTAAGGAAGCCTTCAACAAAAGCTGTGCTGGATACTTTCTTTCCGTACTCCGACATAACCGACTCGAAGTAATCAGGTTGTGTACTTGCTATGCTGGTATTTGAAAGTACAAGATAATACAGCTTATCATACTTGAACAAGGTGCTGTCGCCAAGGTAATATTCAGAGATTACTCCCGCAGCGGCGCACAGGTCTTCGAAATCATCAAACGAGTAAACCAGGACTCCCGATGAAACCTTCTTGGCCTTCTTTCTGGTTCTTAGCTCAGATTTTCTGAATCTGTTCTTTATATATTTGTGGATTGACTCGAAGTCCTCATCCTCCTCCACTCTGGTTACTGTTATTACCAGATTTTCACCCGAGCCTGGTGTAGCCTCAATAAAGAGTTGGGCATTGGATGCGGAAAAGCCGTATTCAATCTCGGCCTGATGCATCATATCCCAGAACAATTCCTGAGCCTGAGGAGAATTGTAGGACAGCGAACCAAAATCAATGTTTCGTTCTTTAAGGTCGGATACGGAAAGAGTTACCTTTATTTTGTTTTCGCTAACCTTTTCTATTTTCATAACAATCACCAATCTTAATAATATATGCTGCACATCTACATTATATATTTATTAAAATTTATTGCAAAGTATTAAAAAATGGTTTTTCTGTTTAATTAAACTAGGTTTATTATAAATTTCTCAAATAGTCTTGGTTTTATTCCAATAATCAGTAAATATTGGTATGCATAGTATTTATATATTTTACTTCACACATCTATATGACTATTATATGCATTGTAGACATAATATGTTTTTTTTGCAAGAAAATATTATGATTAAAAATTGTGTTCATATTATTAATTTCGACAAAAGAGAAAAAATATTAAACAAGAGAGGTGAATATAATGCAGGAAAAAGAAACAAATAGTTTTGAAGATATAAAGGAAACAATAGAGGAAGTAGACAAGCCGTTTGAAGTTGTTTACGACACTACCAAGGACTTTTACAAGGGAATGAGGGGAGAACTCAGGTTCAAGGCTGAAGGATTGTTTAAGAAAGCCCGGGAGAAGGGTATATCCATTGAGGATATAGAGATTAAAACTCTCAAATCACAGAATGTTGAGTTCCCGGGCGTAGGCAATGTTGAACTTCCAACATATATTGTTAAAGTGAAGGGAATAATCCTCGAAAACCAGCAGTCCATGATAGACGGCAAGCAGATTGATTTTTACAACCGATACCAGAAATATATTGCGGCTAAAATTGAAGACAAGAATCAGGAACGGGATGAGCGCGGCAAGATTATCTATAATAACAGGAAACCGGTAGTCAGGGAAGAGCCGGATTTGACTCTGAGTGATTGGGAAAAGTTCGAAATAGGCAAGGCTATTATTGAGGACAAGGAGTTCGGGCTGGAGAAGACCATTACGGGTGCATGTGACAGGGTAATCAGAAAGCTTATGGGGGAGAATGACTGGCTTTACCCCGGTGAGGCAAGGCTTCTTGAGGAGGAATTTGACGAGGTGGACAGGAAAGTTTCGGCCAGAGGAACGGGTAAGGGTGAGGAAACAGGTGTAAAAAAAGCATCTGAAAAACAGCTTGCCTACTTGAAAAGCAAAATCAAGCATGCTGGCTTGGACCCTGAAGACAGGAAAACACTCTTGATGATTGTTCAGCAGTTGGGATTCGGGGAGAAGGAGCCTGAACAACTGAGTGTGCCGGAGATGAGCAGGTTGATTGACACAGTTAATAACGCAATTCCTGCAGTAAAAGAGAAGCTGAAGCACTAATTATAAAGGTAGAACTGCCGGACCTGAGTGAAATGCTCAAGCCAGCAGTTCTGCTTATGTTTCGGACAAATATTTTATTGAAATGAAACAGCTATAAAGGTATAATAGGGATATGTTAAAATAGGACGCAGGGGGAGTTTCAGATGGTCTATAAAGAGAAGAATCCCTTAATCTTGATTGTACTACTGGTAGCCGGATTTGTGATAGGTGGAGTATTGGGTGATTACCTTGGGAGCAACAGGGATTTTGAGGTTCTGAGAAGAGGATTTCAGTTAGGAATTGAAGAGCCGTTCAAGCTGGACCTTGGTTTGCTAAAACTCCATTTCGGCTTTTTACTTAAGGTAAATATTGCAAGCGCAGCCGGGATACTTGCAGCAATACTTACATACAGAAAAATATAGAGGACAACCTATAATCTATGAAGGAAGTTATTCTTGCATCTGGCTCTCCGAGAAGGAAGCAAATACTTGAACAGATTGGCCTGAAATTCAAGGTGTATCCAAGTGATATTGATGAAGCAGTAGAACCTCACGATGATACCGGTCAGTTGGTGGAGCGACTGGCGCTGATGAAGGCTGAAGATGTTGCCCGGAAAGTAGTTCCCGGGTCTTTAGTTATTGGCGCCGATACTATTGTTGAGAGTGAAAGAGGTATACTTGGGAAACCTGTTGATGAGAAAGAAGCATTTGATATGCTGCTTCTTCTATCGGGTAAACGCCATACTGTTCTTACCGGTATTGCTGTAGTTGACACGATGAACCACAAAACTCTTGTTTCTCATGAGAAAACCGAGGTCATGTTCAGGCCTGTTTCTGAAAGGGAGATACATGCATATGTTAATACCGGTGAACCCATGGATAAGGCAGGTGCTTATGGTATTCAAGGCAGGGGAGCCGTGTTTGTTGAAAAAATCAATGGCTGTTATTTTAATGTTGTGGGACTGCCGGCTGCAAGGCTGTGCGTAATGCTTAAGGGTATGGGTGTGGAAGTGCTTTCATAATAAGGTGATTTGACTTGTACAAAGGGAAGAAGGAGACGAATATGGTTTCAACGCCGGAAGGAATTGAAGACAGGCTTCGAGTAAAAGATTTGCCTGAAGATGAGCGCCCATATGAAAGGCTGGAGAAATTCGGTGCTAATATGTTATCAAATGCCGAACTACTGGCAATAATTATAAAGACTGGGACAAGGCGTGAAACATCAATTGATGTGGCCAAGAGGCTTCTGAAGAAGGATGAGGAGGGAATAGGACTGGCGTTCCTGAATCATATATCACTTGAGGAACTGACCGGAATAAAGGGAATTGGGAAGGTTAAAGCCATTCAGCTTAAAGCCTTGGCTGAGCTGTCAAAGCGGATATCTTCCACAAGAAGGGGCGCTGAAGTTGTAATCAAGTCGCCTGAAGATGTGTCCCAATACCTTATGGGAGAAATGAGGTGTCTTGCACAGGAGGAATTCAGAATACTCTTACTCAATACAAAGAATTGTGTTACCAAGATGTGCACAATTGCTGTGGGAGGGTTAAATGCCTCTTATGTGGAGGCGAGGGAAATATTCAAGGAACCGGTGAGAACGGGAGCAGCATCAATTATTCTAGTACATAACCACCCCAGCGGCGACCCATCTCCAAGCAGGGATGATATACTGCTTACCAGGAGAGCTGCAGAAGCAGGTGCGATTATGGGAATAAAAGTTCTTGACCATATAGTAATCGGTGGAGGTACTTATTCCAGCCTGAAAGAGGAAGGGCTATTCTGAGGTAAACTACTTATATATATTGAAAGGGGAAAATAGTTAATGGGAATATTCTCTAGAGATATTGGTATAGATTTGGGGACTGCCAATACACTTGTACACGTTAAGGGAAGAGGGATTCTAATCAGGGAACCCTCAGTTGTGGCAATAAATAAAGGAAACATGCAGGTTCTGGCTGTTGGACAGGCTGCCAAGGACATGATTGGACGTACCCCGGGCAATATCATTGCAGTTAGGCCTTTGAAGGATGGTGTTATTGCCGATTTTGATGTTACCCAGGCAATGTTGAGACACTTCATACGTAAGGTGTCCCACGCAAGTATTATTTCCAAGCCGAGGGTTGTGGTCTGTGTGCCGTCAGGTGTTACGGAGGTTGAAAAAAGAGCTGTTGAGGAGGCAACCTATTCGGCAGGTGCAAAAGAAGCCTACCTTATGGAAGAGCCTATGGCTGCAGCTATTGGGGCTCAACTTCCCATAGAAGAACCGGCGGGCAGCATGGTGGTCGATATTGGGGGAGGGACCAGCGAGGTTGCAGTAATTTCACTCGGGGGAATTGTTACCAGCAAATCCCTAAGGATAGCCGGAGATGAACTGGATGAGGCTATTGTAAACTATATTAAAAGGGAATATAATTTAATGATTGGTGAGAGAACTGCTGAGCAGATAAAAATTAATATAGGTTCGGCATACCCAAAGATGAAGGAAGAGAAAATGCAGATTAGAGGCAGGGACCTGCTTACAGGACTGCCTAAAAATATTGAGGTTTCCTCCGGAGAAATTGAGGAGGCGCTGAGTGAACCGGTGAGCGCAATAGTGGACGCAATTAAGGTAACTCTTGAAAAAACCCCTCCTGAACTTGCGTCTGATATAATGGACAGGGGAATTATGCTTACAGGCGGTGGTGCGCTGCTGGATGGCCTGGACAAGCTGATTAAGGAGGAAACAGGCATGCCTGTGAATATAGCTGAATCTCCCCTTGACTGCGTAGCACTTGGAGCAGGCAAGGTTTTGGAGGGTATCGAGAATGAAGCTCTCAGAAGGGTGTTGATCTCTCCGAGAAAACTTAGATAAAGGGGGACACAAACTTGATAGCCCGTCTTGTCAGAAATAAATTCTTCTGGCTGATTGTTGTAACTGTGTTCAGCCTTGGCGCGCTGTCCATCACTTCAAGACCAAGAGACAACCTGTTGATTCATGAAAAGGCGTTAAGTTATATATATGTACCTATGCAGAAAGGTCTCGCATATGTGGCCTACAATACACAGAATGCGCTGACTTATTTTAATGATGCCCATAAATTGAGTCTCGAAAATAAGGCCTTGCTTGAACAGGTAGCACGATTAGAGGAGGAAAACCGCAGGCTTTTGTCCCTGGAGCATGAGAATAAGTGGCTCAGGGATGCAATGGGGCTGAAAGGGAGATTTGAAAACTACCATGAGATTACATGCAGGATAATAGCAAAGGAAGCTGGAAACTGGTTTAATCTTTTTACCATAGATAAGGGAACCAGGGATGGAATAGACAGCGGAATGACTGTAATTACCCCAAAGGGACTTATAGGGCAGACCGTATCTGCTACGCCCAATTCGGCAACAGTTATGGCCATAATTGACAGCGGGAGCTTCGCAAGTGCAAGGCTTGCAGAATCCAGGGACCTTGTGGGAGTTAGAGGAGACCTGATGCTGAAAGATAATGGATTGGTGAAACTTGTTTATATTCCGGTTGGTGTTCAGATTACTGAAGGAGATACAGTTGAGACATCAGGCATGGGTGGAATTTTTCCTCCGGGCATTATAATAGGGAAAGTAGTCAGTGTTGACAACGACAAACCCCAGCTGATGCGCAGTGCAGTTGTACAACCCGGTGTTGATTTCAAGAGGCTGGAGCAGGTTATAGTATTAAAGAAAAAGTAAGCAGGCATTTATTTGAGTATACTGCCCGCAGTGTAATTATCTTCAGGGAGGCTAAGAGTGAGGTATATAATCATTGGAGTGATATTCCTTTTAGCGGCCGTCATTCAGACAAATGTCCTGAGTTATGCTGAAATACTCGGGGTAAAACCCAACCTATTTATTATAATGATTACATGCTTTGCTCTGCTCGGGGGACGTGTTGAAGGGGCAATCATAGGATTTATTGCCGGTTTCATTCAGGATGTGGTAATTGCCAACTCCATTGGAGGTTATACCTTGCTCGGTATGTATCTTGGTCTGACGGTGGGTGCTTTGAACAGAAGATTTGTGAAAGACAATTTGCTGGTAGGTGTGATGTTCGTATTTTTAGCTACCCTCGCCTATGAAACGGTTTTATACCTGGCAATACTGCTTACATTTGGCCAGACAGGTGTTATTGATGCTTTCAGAAATATAATTCTTCCTGAAGCTGTCTACAATTCAGCAGCAGTAATAATAGTTTTTCCCTTAGTTATGGTTATATATGAGTGGACCAAGCAGTATATAAAAAATACAAGAAAATACTAGGGCTGATGGAAATGATGCCTTACATATATGTAACTGCTTAGTACCGGCGTTTAATCCTTTAGAGGGGGCCGTAGGCTATGGAACCAAAGAATAATCTGAATCTAAGATATGCAATACTAAATACCTTAATACTGTTAATGGGGATTGCCATGGTTTTTAAACTCCTCGACCTTCAGATAGTCAAAGGTGAGGAATACAGGGAAATTTCCCAGAGCCGCCTTTTCAGGGAGTCATATATTCAGGCGCCCAGGGGTGAAATATTTGACAGAAACGGTTTGAGCTTGGCTACAAACCGGGAGGCGTTTAACATACAGATGGTTAAGACACCTATAAAGGAGGATGAACTTAACCGGACAATTTTGGCATTGATAGAGGTGCTTGAAAAGAACTCAGATAGTTTTAAGGACAACTTTCCCGTGACCGTAAATCCTGTCAAGCTGGAATTCAGGCTGGACAGTGAGTCGGATAAAGTAAAACTTGGCAGGTTCAAGGAACAGTATGGCGTAAAGAAGCCCGGTATAACAGATAAAGAGCTTTTTGACCATATTAGGGAATATTATGCTATTCCAAGTGAGTATACCAATGAGCAAGCCAGGAAGGTTGCAGCTGTAAGGCACGAAATGAAAATACAGCCGCGCAGCCAGTTTGACCCTGTTGAGATTGCGGTCGATGTTTCCAGAGAAACTGTTGCCGAGTTGGAGGAAAGGCATCTTGAGTTTCCGGGTATAAGCATAGTAGTCCAGCCTGTACGGCTTTATCCTAATGGGAAGCTGGCCGCTCATATTATCGGATATATAGGAAAGATAAATGAGAGGGAGCTCAAGGAGAGAAAAGATAAAGGATACAGGCTTAACGATGTTATCGGTAAAGACGGTATTGAATATGTCTTTGAGGAGCTGCTTCGTGGGGAGAACGGGCTGAAGAAGGTAGAAATGGATACCATGGGAAGATTGACCGGAGAAATCGGGGCAATTGAGCCGGAGCCTGGAAACAACATATACCTGACCATTGACCTGAAGCTTCAGAAGGTTGCCGAGAAAGCTCTTGAGGATACAATAAACAAAATTAACAGTGGAGGGTTTGCGGATAAGTTTGATGATGCAAAGTCGGGCTCGGTGGTTGCCATAGATATCAAGACGGGGGAGGTTCTGGCTTTGGCAAACTATCCGTCTTACGACCCGTCGTTGTTTGTACGAGGTATTTCCCTTGAAAATTGGAATAAGCTCAGACAGGATGAACAGAATCCCATGTTTAACAGGGCCATAGCCGGGCTATATTCGCCTGGTTCAACCTTCAAAATGGTACCTGCAATTACTGCCCTGCAAGAAAAAAAGTTTGGGCTTGAGGAGCGGATACGGGATGAAGGTGTATACAAAAGATATAATGATTACCAGCCCAAGTGCTGGATATGGTCGAGGGGACACAGAACACACGGATATGTTGGTGTAACAGAGGCCATAAAGGTATCCTGCAACTATTTCTTCTACGAGATGGGTTACAGAAGCGGTGTCGAAAACCTCAACAGGTATGCAAGATTATTTGGCTTGGGGAGGAGAACAGGCATTGAACTTCCAGGGGAGAAGGAAGGTATACTTGCAGGGCCTGCTTACAGGGAGACTATTGGGAAGAGATGGTACCCCGGAGATACGCTGGCTGCAGCTATAGGTCAGTCGGACTACTCGTTTACCCCTATTCAGATGGCTAATTATATTGCTTCCCTTACAAACGGTTCGGTAAGGAACAGGCCACACCTCGTCATTGACTCAAGTACATGGCAAGGCCAGCCGATAAACAAAGAGAGAATACTTGAATTACTGGACAGCAAACTGGGGATTGAAGCCGGCAAACCTCCTGAAGCACTTAAACTTGATAAAGATAATCTTAGTGCGGTTTTGGAAGGCATGAGGTCAGTTACAGGTGACGCCGGAGGAACAGCGTATGGGACCTTTGTCAACTTTCCTGTTTCTGTAGGGGGTAAAACCGGAACGGTTCAGGTGCCCGGACGCCATAAGAACGGTAAGGCAAAGTCGGATAATGCTTGGTTTGTTGGTTTTGCACCATTTGACAACCCTGACATTGCAGTGGCCGTAATAATTGAGCACGGCGGACACGGTTCCTATACTGCACCTGTAGCCAAGGATATCTTAGCCGAATACTTTGGATTTTATCAGCATGAGGAAGAAGAGAATACTGAGGAGGAAAGCGGGGATACAGGTAATGCTGCACCAAGAGAGAGTACCCGGAGTCCTCAGGAATCCCCGAATGAGGAACCCGGGCAGACCGGGGTACATAACGGTGATGAGCACCCGGAACCTGATGTTGAAGAAGACACCGAAGAAGGTGCTGAGCCTGAAACCGGGCAGAATGAACAGGAACCTGCCGGGCAGGAAGAAATAACGCCGGAGCAGGAACAAGAGAGTCAGCCGCCCCTGCAGGATGAGTCCGGAATGCCCGATGGTATTTAGCTTCGTCTGCAACCTATTCGCCGGTTAATGTATTTTTTCTTCAATGGAGCTGCAGGGAAAATGATTAACCGCTCATAAGGGCTACTGAACCAAGATAAACTAAATGCTTGTCATACTAAATTTCAGACCGGAATTAATTCGCCATCCAGGCTCAGAAATTTCTAAAATTGACATCCTGTCAATTCTTCCTGAAATTTAGCATAACTTCGCATAGTTTATCTAAACTTCCTCCGCAACATATTCGCCGGTTAATGCATTTTCCCTTTTGCCGGATTATTGCAAAAGGATTATTGCGTGCTATTTGTAATGTTCTAAACCCATTAATATACAGAGGGTTACGAATAGGCTAAAAATATTTTCTCCCAGAAAACTGCATAGCATTACCAGTGTCATTCCGAGGAGCAAAGCGACGTGGGAATCTATAAAACCTTAGATTGCCACGGCTTTCAGCCTCGCAATGACATACTGAATTTCTACGAAGAATTATTTTTACATCGCAAATAGCTCTTTGCAAAAGGTATTTGAAAACTCTTGGACACCTGATATAATTAGTTGTGGTAATTTCTGTACAATCCGAGTCAAAAGATGGAGGCATGCTTCTATGGAATCAGGAAATGTTACTTTCAAGGGTATGAAAGACGCACTTATAATTATGCTTAATCCCGAACAGGATTTTAAGGAGTTGATTGATGAACTTAGCAGCAAGCTTCAGGCTTCTGCCA
>JAWLGL010000190.1:0-3914 GCA_041685035.1 Clostridia bacterium | reverse complement strand
CTTCTGGGATGATTTCTGTGATTGGTATATTGAGATGGTAAAACCAAGGCTGTATGATATTAATAATGCCTCAAGACCTGAAGCACAATATGTTCTGACCAGAGTGCTAAGTACGGCTCTAAAGCTCCTGCATCCATACATGCCGTTTATAACAGAAGAGATATACAATAACCTTGTTGATGACGGTACAAGTATTATGGTCTCTGAATGGCCAGAGTCCGACAGCAGTATTAGATATGAATCCGACCAGCAAGACATGGCTCTAATCATGGAGACCATAAAATCAATTAGAAATATAAGAGCTGAGATGAATGTCCCTGCCAGCAGGAAATCCAAGGTGTTCTTAGTAACTGGGGATACCGGAACAAGGGAACTCCTTAATAGAGAGAAGGCTTATTTCGAAAGACTGGCCTGGTCTGAGATTGAAATAAGGCAAGATAGGCAGGAGATTTCAAAGAATGCAGTTTCAGCAGTAATCCCAGGAGTTGAAATATTCATACCATTTGAGGAACTGGTTGATGTGAGTAAGGAAATTGAAAGACTGGAAAGGGAGAAGGCCGACCTCGAAAAGGAACTGAGGAGGGTAAATGGATTATTAAGCAATGAAAGATTCAAGGAAAAGGCTCCGGAAAAGGTTGTGGACGAGGAAAAAGAAAAGAAAGTCCGCTACACCGAAATGATGGAAAAAGTTGTTGAGAGACTGGAGAGCCTGAAAAATAATTGATTATTTTGAGTTGTGCAGTATTTTGAGATATTTTAGGAAAACGAATTAACCGCTCATAAGGATTACGAAATCTAGATAAACTAGATGCTTGTTACACTAAATTTCAGACCGGAATTAATTCGCCGTCCAGGCTTAGTAATTCCTAGAATTGACGTCCTGTCAATTCTTCCTGAAATTTGAGTATAACCTCACATACTTTATCTAGGATTTCTCCATAACTTATTCGCCAGTTAATTCATTTTCCTTACATACTTTTTCTATTTATTGCACAGGTCAGATGATTAAATTATCCTATAAAGAAGAACCGGAATAGAATCATTCCGGTTCTTCTTATTCATACTACCAGTCTCCTTATAGGCAAAGTGAGGTAACTAAGCTTATTAATAAATAAGAATACTCTAGCATATACTGTCCTGACTTTGCTCTCACGGACAGTCATTAAAAACAAATGATCCTTTAGTTTCAACAATGACAAGTTAATGTCATACATCAAAATGTCCCTGTAGTATTCATTCTTTTCTTTTTTCAAGGCTTCAGCACACATCCGAATTTTGTAAATATAGAGTTTCTGGTCTGGGTGTACATATCCAATAACCTCTTCTAGTACAGCCAAGATCTTATCAGGGTCTGCGTAGGGCATACCGCACGAGGTATTACGAATGCCGCCGCAGCTATCCAATTTGTTTACAACCTTTTCTGGGTCAGTGCCTGGGATACGCTTAAACGTAAATTTTAAATCATCTTCATGGATTGGCCCTGAGCGTAATGCCATGCGTGTATGAGCAGACTGCTCTGCTAAACACGTTTCCACTTTCAGGCTTCTTCTCATTCCTAAACACCTCCTATTAAGGCTTATTTAACATCCTTGATGTAATGATAGAATTCCATGAGCTTTGTATCACAGCTAGATTCCTGAGCAAATAGCATAAGGTTTTTAACAAGCTTTTGCCTGCTCGTGTTTACTTTTATCCGCTGATCGTACTCTGGTGGTTTGACTGAGAACAAGTTTCTGATGTGAATTCCCAGTTGGAGCCCCAATTCTTTTACTGGTTGGCCTGACTTTTCAAGTTGGCGGATATGTTCCAGAATCTGCTTACACCTTGCTTTCTCCAGATACAAGGAAGTGCCTTGTGACGAAAGGAATCCGGACCTGTAACCTGACTTATTGTAAGCCATCGATTTTCCTCCTTTCTAAATCCTGAACGGCTGAAATGATGCCGCTATTTGATAGACAACCCCTTGACCGAAATTATTCCGAACAGGTTAAGTTCTATAAAATTTTTGGGTAGATATTGTTTAATTTTACTATTATTTTAAAGCAAGTTCAAGAGAAAAAAGCAAGCTCGAATTTGATTTTTGCAGAACAATATCTTTTTTCATGCGTGGCGGTTTGTTATAATGAGTTCAGGACCTTAAACAAATTCAGGAGAGATAATATGCAGGAAAAAACAATGCCGTTCTGGAAAGATTACTGCAGGCCGAGATATAAGGATGAGATTGAGGATATTCAGTCTGAGTTTCTTGCGCCTTATGCTGCTGTCACGACCGCCGGAAGAAGGTATAAAGAGGATAACTACAAGCTGGAGACCCGTTCCGAGTTCCAACATGACAGGGACAGAATAATACACTCCAAGGCATTCAGGCGATTATTATACAAGACTCAGGTGTTTGTAAACCATGAAGGAGACCATTATCGTACAAGGCTGACGCACAGCATGGAGGTATCCCAGATTGCCCGAAGCATAGCAAGATGCCTCGGACTTAATGAAGATTTAACCGAAGCTGTTTCACTGGGGCACGACCTTGGACATACACCTTTCGGACATGCTGTCGAGGGCTTGCTTGACAGATACTTAAAGGAAGAAGGAGGTTTTTTTCACAACCAGCATGGTGTAAGAGTGGTGGATGTCCTTGAGAACAAACCTGGTTACCCCCAAGGAGATTTCGGGCTAAACCTTACATTTGAAGTAAGAGAGGGCATATTAAAGCATACCGGTGATTCAAGCGGAATATATGCAGAACTTTACCCGGATAAGCCGGGTTCACTGGAATCTCAGGTTGTCTACTGTGCGGATAAGATTGCTTATATCTGCCACGACCTTGAAGATGCCATGAATGCAGGTATAATTGATGAACTCAAGAGAAATCGTATCATAGGTGAAGAGTATCCCGAAAAGTTCTGGTTTGATTTTGGAGTGGAACAGTGTCATATTGATAAAGGTGTAAGCCCGCTCATTGGAAACCTTACAAGGATACTTACAGAGGAAACCATGAAGACGATAAGCAGTTCTAAGATAGACAGTATTAAAAAGGTAAGGGAGTTTACGGGGAACAAGGAGAACAAAAACAGGATTGTAACTTTTGGGACTTATGAGGCCAGTTTTAAGGAACTAAAAGCTTTTGTATATGAATTCATATACAAAAGCCCTGTTGTGTCGGTGATGGATGTGAAAGCTGTAAGAGTTATTAGAAAAATATTTCATACATATAAGAGGAATCCTGAACAACTGCCCTGCTCTGTCTATGACTTATTCAAAAAGACCGCGGAAAAACCTCAAAAGCTTGGAGAAGGCTATGTAACTACACCATTAAGGGTGATATGTGATTATATTGCCTCAATGACCGATAGGTATGCAATTGAAGAATACGATAGATTGTTCGACCCTCACTCCAAAGTATATAAAGGTGTATAAATATGAATAAATATTCCGGTTTTTATGAACTTAAGGCTTTAAATATTCCTACCGTTCCATGGAAAAGGTTTCAGGCCGGCTCCGTACTGGACAAGCGGTATCTATGGACGATTAGGGTGGCTGTTGAAAACGGTAATGACCTCGGGCTTCCCAGGGCTGTAGGAGTGACTGCTGAGGAGGCACACATTAAGGGCCTGGAGTTTTTGCGCAAGTTTGGCGAGGGAGGCCTGGTAATATACTATCCTTACTTCATAGCTGAAAAAAGCGGGGTTGTAGATATAAACAGCAGAAGGACGGTTATAGAAGGAGTAAAAGGTGATTTGTGGAATCTGGTTTCACACGGACTGAAAGATGCAACCATTGTGATAGAAGGTACCGATAATTTTTTTGAAGGAAACCGGAATTTTCTATCAGGAGATGAGATGAATGAAATTCTGGGTTATCTGAATATACTGAGAGGTAGATACAGAAATATTTTTGCCGAAGGAAAGTCACTG
>JAWLGL010000189.1:0-3958 GCA_041685035.1 Clostridia bacterium | reverse complement strand
CCGGCTTGAAGTGGACAGGATTATTAGTGTAATTTTCACAGCTACAGCCGATTTGGACTCGGCTTTTCCTGCTGCTGCTGCAAGAGAATTGGGATGGAAGCATGTCTCTCTGATGTGTGCGAGTGAAATAAATGTTGCCGGGAGTCTTGGAAAGTGCATAAGAATTATGATGCATGTCTATACCGATAAAAGCCCTCAGGAAATAAAACATGTTTTCTTAAAGGGGGCAAGGATACTAAGACCTGATTTAGCTGGTGAACAGCCGGTCTGAATGGACAGCAGTATTATAGAGGGGGAAGCTGCTTGAGAGAAAAATTTTCTATAGCTATAGATGGGCCTGCAGGAGCTGGAAAGAGTACAATTGCCAAACTGCTTGCACGAAAACTGGGGATAGTATACATAGATACCGGAGCTATGTACAGAGCAGCAGCGCTTGAAGCAATCAGGCGGGGTATTGACACCACAGATGAAGAAAAAGTTGGTGAAATGGTTGAAAAAATTGATATTTCTATAAAGATTACCCCAAACGAACAGGCTGTTCTGTTGGGGGGAGAGAACGTTGAACATCTTATAAGGACTCCCGAGGTGTCTATCGGTTCGTCCAATGTTGCAGTTGTACCTAAAGTCAGAAAAAGGATGGTTCAACTCCAGAAAGAAATGGCCAAATCACAGAGTGTTGTGATGGATGGAAGGGATATAGGTACACGAGTTCTTCCTCAAGCCGAGTTGAAGATATTCCTGACTGCATCTGTGGAAGAAAGAGCAAGGAGAAGGTATGAGCAGCTGTCGGAAGCTGAGAGGGCCGCTGTCTCAATCAGTGAAGTTGAACGCGATATTAAATACAGGGATTTTAATGACTCCAACAGGGAGTGCGACCCGCTAAGGATAGCAGATGATGCGATATTCATTGATACTACAGGTAAATCAATAGAAGAAGTTGTAGATAGTATTTTAGACCATGCGGAAAAAGTGCTGGGCCAGAAGGTGAAGTAAATGGACCGGGAGCTTTGAGTTCTTGACTGCATGGGCTGCCCAAGAAAATCAAAATTGGAAATGGCACTGTACTTAGAGGTTAATGGGGGGTTGAGGTTGGAGATAATTGTTGCAAAGACATCAGGTTTCTGCTTTGGAGTTAGTAGGGCCATAAGAATGGTTGAGGATTCTCTGGAGAAGGACAGTAAAAAAAAGATATACTCACTTGGACCGATAATCCATAACAGGCAGGTTGTTGAGGATTTTAAAAACAAGGGTGTAGAAATCATTGAACAGCTTGACCAGGCCCAGAAAAACGCTATACTGATTATAAGGGCACATGGTATTTCGCCTGAAGTATATGAGCAGATAAAGGAAAACAATATAGAAGTTGTTGATACAACCTGTCCCTTTGTCAGTAAGATTCATTCAAAAGTATCTGAATGCAGCAAAAGCGGGTATAGTATAGTTATAGTAGGTGATAGAAGCCATCCTGAGGTTGTAGGAATCAAAGGATGGGACAAGGATGCAGTAGTAGTAGAGAATGAGGATGAAGCAGCGGGCGTAAATATTTCCGGTAAGGCTTGTGTAGTTGCTCAGACCACCTTATCCGAGCAGAAATGGGACAAAATCTGTTCGGTTTTAAAGGAAAGGATAGCTGAACCCGAATTCTTTAATACAATATGCAGTGCAACCTCTGACAGGCAGAGAGAGGCAAGGGATATTGCCGGTAAAGTAGATGTAATGTTTGTTATCGGCGACCCGAACAGCTCGAATACCAGAAAGCTTTTGGAGATTGGGAGCGAATACTGCCCAAGAACCTATTTAATTGAAAATGCTTCACAGCTGGATGTAAATATATTAAAAGAAAATGACCGGGTAGGGGTAACCGCAGGAGCTTCAACTCCTGATTGGATAATTGAGGAGGTAATCGGGAAAATGAACCAGATAAACAAAACTGCCGATGAAGAACTGAATTTTGAGAAAATGTATGAAGAATCCATGAGAGTGCTCCATGACGGTGACATCGTTAAGGGAAGGGTCATAAGGGCAAGTGACAAGGAAGTATTTGTTGACCTTGGATACAAGGCTGATGGTATTATACCTCAGGAGGAAATTTCGGACAATCCGGACCAGAGGACAGGAGAAGTGTTCAAGGCCGGAGATGAGATTGAAGTCTATATTATGAAAGTGAATGATGGCGAAGGAAATGTCCTTCTCTCCAAGAAGCGGATTGAATATATAAAAGGATGGGACAGGCTGGCTGAGGCATATTCGAAAGGCGAGTTAGTAGAAGGTTTTGTGAGCGAAGTTGTTAACAGTGGAGTAATAGCCCTGGTCAGCGGCGTAAGAGTGTTTATACCGGCATCCCAGTTAAGCGACAGGCACGTTGATGATTTGAGCAAGTTCGTAAAGAAGCCTGTTACCCTTAAAATACTGGAGTTTAATAGGCAGAAGAAGAAGGTAATTGGTTCACACAAAGTAGTTCTTCAGAAAGAGACAGAGGAAGCAAGGAAAAACCTGTGGGAAAATATAGAGGTCGGGCAGATACTTACAGGAACCGTGAAGAGATTAACCGACTTCGGAGCTTTTGTAGATATCGGTGGCATGGATGGGCTGATTCATATATCCCAGCTGTCATGGAACAGGATTAAGCATCCGTCTGAGGTAGTGAAGGAAGGTCAGCAGGTTGAAGTCAGCATACTTGATATAAATAAGGAAAAAGGAAAAATCTCTCTGGGCTACAGAAAGGATATAGACAATCCTTGGGAGAGTGCTATCAACAGGTACGAGGTTGGAAGCATTGTAAAAGGTAAGGTTGTCAACCTTATGCCCTTTGGTGTATTTATTGAACTTGAGCCCGGACTTACAGGCCTGGTTCATATTTCTCAGGTATCAAGGAAACGGATTAACAAGCCGCAGGAAGTTCTTTCTCTAGGTCAGGAGGTTGAAGCCAAGATAACCGAGATTGACAGGGAGGGTAAAAGGATTTCATTGAGTATCAAGGAAGCTCTGCCTGTAATCGAGGATGAAGCACAGGCAAAGAATGAAACGCAAGACGAGGTTATCCCTGATGAGCATAAGGAAGATATGAAGGTCACCCTTGGCGATTTAATAGGTGAGGACACCGGAGCCGAGGAGAAATAAATTGGGACGCGGGGACGGTTCTTCCGTCCCATTTTTTTTGCCTGTTTATGATTGAATATCCATACAATTTATGGTAAACTAAAGGAATAACAGTAAGTAATTTTCTAGTATTCTTGGTTCAGTTACCGGGAAAGTCGTTGCAACAGATGCCTCACAAAAAATTTTAGGAGGTATTCTGATGAGATGGCGATGGTTTAACTTCAGACTCGGAAGAGTAAGAGTGTTTGGAGGCTGCAGGCTCTCCAGAAGAGGACAGAAATGGGTAAGCATCTTTGCGTTTCTGCTTGCAATCAGATTTTTTACTCTTGGCTTGTGTCCTCCACAGCCTGCGTACGCATCGGCAGGAGTACCAGTTCCGCCTCCGAGCGCAGTAGCTTCAGCGCATATTTCACTCGGTTCTGGCTTTGCCGCTGTCGGAGCAGCAGCACTGCTTACACCTGTAGTACCTTATATAATTGCAGCGGGTACAGTGAGCTATGTGGTATGCTTCATTGCTTCTGAGGTTTCAGACAAGCCTGCAGAAAACAGCGAGAATGACTATACGTTGGATGAAGATGTGTTCAAGGACCACATTCTTGAGCGTCACGGGCCAAACTCCAAGTATGGCGGTAAAGGTAAGTTTAATGAGGACTTTGACATCAAGGAGGGGATTGATGATGCGGTGACCGGAGAAGATTCTGTTCAAAAACCTAATGCACCTGACAGCACCGGAAAGCCGCGGCCGGGAATTATATTCGAGAAGACGTACAACCAATCAATAGGGGTTGATAATAAGGGAAGGCCAGCACACACAATAAGGGTGGTAGTCGATGAGAAAGGAAAGGTCGTCACGTCTTTT
>JAWLGL010000188.1:0-3965 GCA_041685035.1 Clostridia bacterium | reverse complement strand
TTGTTTACCGTTGTAACGCCACGATAGTAATGAATATGGCCTCTACCTACCCTGATGTCCGGGCCGGTAGCTGCTGAATAATAATGAATATGGCCGTCATTAAAGGTTGTAGCACCCCTCATATAATGTATATGTCCCCAGACGTTCGGGTCGGCGCTGGTTATTCCATAATACCTGTGTATATGACCGTCATTAAAAGTTGTATCACCATTAAATCTATGAGTATGCAGTCCGTATTGCAAATTTATCACCCCCTTGGATTATTTTATGTTAACTCAGCAGAGCGTGTTACTTGTAGGAATAAATTGCTTTCTACCTGGGCCTCCCTCCCCAGTACTGACCTCTGCATTATAAAATAGTAGCAATTATGGTTTACATAACATATATAATAGTAAACCATAATTTAGGGGGTGAACTATGAGGAACTTTGTCAGGTCAAAAACAAAACTGTCACATATCAAGAATAGTGACAGTTTATGCACTAGTAATTTCATTCGGGAATCTTTACGGCAGAATCTTTTCTGGCTTCGAATTATGATGGAGCACGCTATATTCATCCGTTTGGGATTACCTTGTGAGGATGAAGCTCTACGCTCAGAGGCACGACGGTTGGAGGAGGAATTCAGCCGCTTGCTAAACCAGGCACGCTGCATTCGCCTCAGACCAAACAGCAGGAGTACTGTTGAAAGGCTAAACCGTGAGGCTATTAACCTAACCACAGCAATAATAGACTTTAAGAGTCGCGTCCTGAAACTTATTATCTGTTGTGATATTACAACAGGCTTTAATTTCCCGCTGCTTATTGACCACCTACGGCGTGAAGCTATTTTCTTCCGCACGTCATTAATCCGGTTACAGGAGGAGATAAATGTCGGGCCAGTTGAAACCCTGATACAGGAAGAACTCTTCTGGCTGCGCATTATGGCTGACCACAGCAAGTTTATCCTTCACCTGCTTGATCCATCAGAACGCCGGTTTACTGAGATTGCAGAGAGCTTCAGCCAGAGGTTTGACCAGCTGCGGCTCCATGCCAGGGACTTTGAATCCATGCTTGTCCCTCAGACCTTTGAGAACTCATTGCTGGATGATGCAGATATCTTCCAAACAAGGCCTGGAGTGCTTGGGGAAGGCTTACCTGAGCCGTTTTCGATAGGAACACTTGAGCGCTTTACTGATGAAGCTGTTGCTGCAACTAAAGAGCTCAGGGATTTCAAGAAAACTGCTTTAGAGCTGATAACAAATTGCCGGGTCCTTAGTATAATATCTCCGCTTCTTGCAGACCACGTTCTAAGGGAAGCCGTAAGGGCAATAGAAGATATTACCTTGTTTGAAAAGCGGTTACCTGCTCCATGTAGCAGAATAGTCGACAGTCAGGACCTGGACATCAGCAGGCAAGTATCACTTGTGACTTGTCATGATTAGTTTAGTCTGTACTCTGGTATTCAGAAATCAGTGAAAGGGGGTGAGATAAATGGCAAACAGCTTCTTATTTGATAATGATATATGTTTCCTCATTATCTTATTATTAATACTTTTCTTTTTCTGCCCATTCTTTTTCCCAAAAACCTTAGTCTAACAGGTAATAACCAGACTATCGGTGGATAGAATAAGAAAGCATAAGCTTCAAAGCAATTGGTCTGCAAGTACTTGCAGACCAATTGCGTGATCCTTATTATAATTAAGTTGGTTAGGCTATGGCAATGATTCTATTCCCCCTCAATCTTCATAAACCCGCCAGTACTCTTTCTCAGCTTCCCACTTCTCAAAGACATCCTGCGGAGGACGTATAATAACTGCAGTACAGGTAGCTGTTACACTCCCATCGGGAAGCCTGAGCTCTCCTGCAACATGCGCAAAGTTCCTTGACTTCTTATTTATCCACCCCACTGCTGTGAGCTGCTCCCCGCAGGGGGTAGGCTGCTTGTATATCACCTCAAGCTTAGCAGTCACCATGAAGTTGTCCCACTGACCATCCAGGAGAATGGACCTTCCTGCGGTCTCATCAAGTATTGCGGCAACAACTCCACCGTGTACTATTCCAGGATAGCTGTTGTATTCTTCAGGTACAGTCACCGTCCCTACCACTTTTTGCTCATCATAATTATTAAACCAGCTCATCTTCAAGCTTACATCATTTTGCCGACCACATAAGAAACACGTGCGTGAATTAGGCTGCTTTTCCATATAACCCTCCTTTGTATAATGGTTCTACTGGAATTATAATCCTTATCGACTAAAAATCCAAATACATTGTTTTCATATTTACAATAATAACAATATAGAATATAATTATATTATTATAAAATAATATTAGATAGTTCTTTCAACTAGTAAATTGTTTCTATGTGTTATGTCAAATTTACGTATTTTCTAAAGCTTGAATCCCCTGGTTCGTATTATTTAAAATTTTAACATTAGCAGAATAGTAAAAAATCTTTCTTTTAATCTATTGTAATTCTGCTTCTAATAGGAGGTACAATTTGTTTTTAAATAATCTGGAATCAACTGTCCATGCATTAATATAAAACAAGCATCACAAAGATTTCAAGATAAGTATATGGAATAATTAGGAATTACAAAAAATCAAGGAGTACTAAAAAATGTTACAATATAGAAAAAAAAAGAGTTCTTTGAATATTAAAGGTATATTCAAAGCTATTAAGAAATTATTATCAAATACTAAAGAAACATCAGTTAAATTAGGCAAAAAAATAAGAAGCCTGCCACAAAAGATAAGAGAACAAATTATCTTTTTTAAAGAAGTGGTTAGAATTTCAAAGAGTTTAAAAAACAATGAAAGATTAACTCATACTGAAGCTTACAAAAACAAACTAGAACAGTATGAAGATAGAAGTAAAAAGAATAAGCAACATATGGAAGAACTTATTGATATGCTTGAAGTGCTTAAAGAATTAAACAGTCAGCAGACAGAAGTTCTGGTTGGTTTAGGTGGTTCAACAGATACAATTGTAAGTCAGGTGCTTGAAGTTTCACAAAATTCAGCTCACGAAAGTTCTACAATAAAGCAGTCCCACGATGCCGTAAATTTTATAGTTGATAAGGTATATCAGATTAACGGGTTATCAGAAAACATTGGCGGGCAAATGAGAGATTCTACACTTCATGTTAATCACGGAAATCAGTCTATAATAAACATATCTGAACAAATGGAAAACATTAGTGAGAAAGTCTTGTTTCTTCAAAAAGTGGTTCAAGAGTTTACACATCGAACGCAGAAAATCAATGATATGAATCAAAGTATAAATGATATAGCGGTACAAACAAAGTTACTAGCTTTAAATGCAACTATTGAGGCAGCAAGAGTTGGAGAACAAGGGAGAGGTTTTTCTGTTGTAGCAGAGGAGATATCCAAATTATCTGTACAATCAAGTTCAACATCAAAGGATATCTCAGAGCTTATCGTTGAATTAAAAGAAGATGTCAATTCTATTTTAAACGAAATAACCCTGGGAGTAAATGAAGTCAAAAAGGGCATGCAGGTTACATTAATTGCTCAAGAAGTTTTTAAAGATATACAGCAATCCGTAACAAATGTTACGAACCATATTAATAATGTTACCGATGCTACACAGGAAATCACCCAGAGTGTACAGTCCCTGGCAATAGCTATGGGTGATTTAACAGATAAAGCTAAAGAGAACGCCCAAAATGCCTCAAGCGTATCACAGCTAGCACAAGGACAAACCGGAGTAGTATTAGAAATAGCAACTTTAGGTCAGCAGGTAGAAGAAATCCTGAATGAGGCAAAAAACAAGGTAAGTGAAGTCTAAACCTCTACATAGCTACATTTTCATCAACAGTGTAAGAGTATAAAATCAAGATAATAAATATTGAAAATGTCAGAGTATAATTTGACATTTTCAATATTTGTTAAATAAAACATTCAAAAAACTTTAGGAGGAATTTTAATGAATCTAAAAAACGGCTATGTTCAAAACATCGAG
>JAWLGL010000187.1:0-3983 GCA_041685035.1 Clostridia bacterium | reverse complement strand
CCTATGGCTGCTGTTTATGGTCGGGATGACAGGATTTGAACCTACGACCTCAGCGTCCCGAACGCTGCGCTCTACCAAGCTGAGCCACATCCCGAACGATGCTTATTTATTATAATACTTTTACCCGGTTTTTACAAGGTCACTTTTGACTCAGCCAAAAAGTAAACCTTATCATAAGCCAGTCTTGATATATTTCCGGCTGAATATTTGATGCATTAAAGCGTCTTTCGAATTCTTAGATAGTTTAGGCAATACATAATAAACGCAAAGATTGCAGTTATAACTGCAACCACCATTAAAAATTCTCCATATGCCGGCATCAGTATTGATAGAGCAATTGCAGTATAGAAGATTATTGTGGAAACCTTACCATACCAGTTGGCCTTTACTACCACTCCTTTTCTGTAAAGCACTGCGCTTCCTATACCCATTAGTATTTCTTTTGCTGCGACAATAATTACCACTGGAATAATATTGGGAATCAGGTTCTGAACAGCTATCATGATAAGTGCCGTAAACAAGAAAAGTTTATCTGCTAGTGGGTCGAGTATTTGCCCTAGCTTTGTAATCATCTTATACTTCCTTGCTATGTAACCGTCTATGGCGTCAGTAAGTCCGGCAAATAGGAAGACAAACAGGGCAACTGTATATTGCCTGTCCAGCATAAGCACAACAAACAAAGGAATAAGGAAGAATCTTGCAATAGTAATGAAGTTAGGTATACTCAATAGGCCCACCACCAGAGTCGTATTAAAATGGAAAACCTCGTAATAGTCATTTTTCCTTTTAAGGGAATATTATATTCATTTTTCTATGAATCATTATAGCATATCATTTGTATCTTGAGTAGCTAATTGCCCTAAACCTTTTTGAGTTATTTGGTATTTGACGCATTACCTACTTGTAGTATAGTATAATATAGTCGTAAATTTAAGCAGTTGTGTGCAGAGCTGGCTGAGGAGTTGATTTCTTGGGAAGTTTCCTACAAAGAATAAAAAATGAAGTCTTGGTTTTTGACGGTTCTAAAGGTACAATGCTGCAGAATATGGGCATGACTGGTGGTGAGTGCCCTGAGTTCTGGAATATTGAGCATTCTGATAAGGTACGGGAATTGTATTTATTGTATATAGAAGCAGGTGCAGATGTAATTCAGACAAACACTTTTGGGGCAAATAGAGCTGTTCTTGAGAAATTCGGCCTGCAGGATAGAGTCGAAGAGATAAACTCAGCCTCAGTTAAACTTGCGAGGGAAGCAGCCGGAGGCAGTGCCTTTGTTGCCGCCTCAATTGGCCCTACAGGGAAACTGCTGGAACCTTCAGGAGACCTATCTTTTGAACAAGCTTACGAAATATTCAGGGAACAGATTGTATCGGTTACAAATGCAGGTGCCGATATTATTAATTTTGAGACAATGACCGACCTGTACGAAATGAAAGCCGGCCTTCTTGCGGCCCGGGAAAACTCCCCGCTCCCAATAATTGCATCAATGAGTTTTGAAGAAAACGGCCGGACGCTTATGGGAAACAGTCCTGCAACCTGTGCACTGGTATGCCAGTCTCTAGGTGCAGACCTTATAGGTTCCAATTGTTCTACCGGTCCCGAAGGCCTACTTGAAATAACCAGACAGATGTATGGGTTTAGCAGTCTTCCCTTATGTGTAAAAGCCAATGCAGGCATGCCTCAATACTTAGGTGATACAGTAATCTATAATGAGACACCTGAAAGATTCAAAAATACAGTAAAAGACTTTCTGCAATGTGGAGCCAGATTAATAGGAGGATGCTGCGGCACAACACCTGAATTTATCTCTGCTATACGTGATGAGGTAGAAAGACTTTCAATACAGCCAACTCATGAACAATCCAAGCCCAGTCTCGGAGCATTTATATGTTCAGCCACAAAGCACGTCGACTCTGAGAACATAGACAGGCATAAAATCTACCATTTTTTTAATGAATTTAACAAAAAAGAAATTGAAGCCCTAAGTGAAACCGGTCTTGATACTGCAGCTGAAAAACTAATGAATTTGAAGTCTCTTGACTACCAGGTTATCTGTATCAACCTTGATATCCTGAACAAATCTGAAACTGTTAATATCTTTATAAAGACAGTCCAGACTTACTCCAGACTGCCGCTAATCTTTTATACATCCTCTCCTGCACTGCTTGAGTCAGCCCTAAGAGTATATAATGGCAAGGCGGGTGTAGTAATCGGCAGCATGGATGACTCTGCATTTGATTTGATTATTTCAGCTAAAAAGTATGGCAGTACAATAGTTTACAACTCAGTGATTTCCTGACTCTGAAAGCCAAAAAATCATAATTTCTTTTCTTCCTACTTCCAATTTTATTTTATCCTGCTACATATTTATCCTTTTATTCACAAATAATAGCTTCAACACAATTTATATATGTCAGCGGGATGAAAATACATGGATACACCTTTAAAAGATAAATATTCTCAAGCTTATTCAACGTTTATCAGAATCAGGGAACTCCGGGAAATTGAAATGGTTGAGCAGGAGCTTATCAACTCTACTGCAAGCTTGAGCGGGCAGGTAGAAGAGATATGTTTAGGTATTATTAACTCAGGAGGTAAACGCATACGTCCTCTTTTGGTTCTATTCTCAGGAATGTGTTTTGGACCATCTTCACATCGACTGGTGAAAACTGCCGCTGCAGCTGAATTGATACATCTTGCCTCTCTTGTACATGATGATATTATTGACAACTCCGATTTAAGACACGGCAGTACAACACTGAATTATTCCCATGGTAACCATATATCTGTCCTGGCAGGTGACTATCTGTTTGCAAAAGCGTTTGAAATTCTCTGCAGCAGTCAGCTTCACAAAGAGATGGGCTTTATGGTTCACGCTATTGGGGATATGTGTGAAGGTGAGATTCTTCAGACTCTGGATATAAAAAATCCATCTTTCAATCTGCATGAGTATAAAAAACGGATAGAAAAGAAAACCGCCAGATTAATCTCAGCATGCTGCAAGGCCGGAGCTTCAATATCATACGCGGGTAATACCTATACCGATATTATGGAACAGTATGGGCTAAAACTTGGTTACGCGTTTCAGATAGTAGATGACATTCTCGACCTTAAAGGAACGCCCGAAAAATTAGGGAAGCCCGTATTCAGCGACCTTATGCAGGGTAATGTTACTCTCCCGATTCTCCTTCTTGTTGAGATTGATAAAAGATTCCTGCATTATATTGACAGCTTTAAAACTAATGCACTTCCGAATGAAAAATTACAATCGGCCATAGTTACCAGTCTTCATGAAACAGGGGCTTTAAATAAAGCATATACCTTGGCTCAGCAATATTGTGAAGAAGCTAAGGCTTGCCTGGAAAGCATACCTGAAAGTCGTTATCGCCAGTTTTTATCCTCACTTCCGGATATGGTCATTGCAAGGTGCAGCTAACTTCAAATAATGCCTTTATTTCTTAAGCGTCTGCTTATCTTCCACAGAGCATGCGCCATACCTCCTCCCTTATTTATTAGCCTCCTCCTAATTACTCCTTGATTTCCGCTTTCAACCTTCGGGTCGGATAGATACAGAGCCAGGAGACCCTGTATCACAGCCCTGTGAAAATAGCCGTTTGGAAGCTCCCCGGCTTTGTCCATGGATTTTTCAACAAATAATGCTAATCTGTCCTCAGCCTCGAACATATCCCTGTAAAATGACACAAAATTCAGCTCTCCTAATTCGTTATCTTCTTTGAAATCAATAAAATAATCAAGCAGAATATGAAGTCCGCAAATCCATGGAAAATAAGCATCAAATATTATATCTATATTCTCTTCTAACCGGTTTGAACTGCTCGCCAGTGCAAACATCATAAATATTGCAAGAGTAGAACCACTGGCTGCAGCAAATTCCCAGCTGGTAATACCATTATATTTTTTTAGGTTTGGCAGAGTCCAATTTATTACCTTCTGTTCCCTGATATTTGCAGGAAGATGCTTGT
>JAWLGL010000186.1:0-3998 GCA_041685035.1 Clostridia bacterium | reverse complement strand
AAGACCCATATGTGAATTGCCCGGACGTTAATACCTCTACCGATATTGTAAAGTCCCTCTGCCTCAATATTTCTCACGACTGTAATTTGCGCTGCGAATACTGTTTTGCATCACAGGGCGGTTTCGGAGATTCCCGTAAGCTGATGCCGTTTGAAGTGGCTGCAGCTGCAATTGATTTTTTATTAGAAAACTCCAGAAACAGAAAGAATCTTGAAGTTGATTTTTTTGGTGGAGAGCCTTTGTTAAATTTTGATGTGGTTAAGAAGGTTGTTGAATACAGTAGAGAAAAGGAAACAAAGTATGGCAAGAGGATTAGTTTCACCATTACTACCAATGCGGTTTTATTGACACCGGAGATTAGCGGCTTTATTAATGAAAATATGGACAATATAGTATTAAGCCTTGACGGCAGGAAAGAAGTAAACGATAAGGTCAGATACAGGGTGGACAAGTCTGGTACCTATGACTCAATACTGCCTGCAATAAAAGAATTTGCTGAATTAAGAGGGCAAAAGGACTATTATGTAAGGGGTACATTTACTGGATACAACCTTGATTTTGCAGATGATGTTATTCACCTTGCAGAACTCGGACTAAAACAAATCTCGGTTGAGCCGGTTGTAGCCACCGAAGATAAAGAGTATGCACTCAGAGAAGACCATATTGATAAGGTGTACAAGGAATATGAACGACTTGCAATTGAATATATTGATAGATATAGAAGTGGTAAGGGATTCAACTTCTTTCACTTTGAACTGGACCTTGATAACGGTCCCTGTACGGCAAAAAGGGTTAAGGGTTGTGGTGCGGGCTATGAATATTTAGCTGTAACACCGGATGGGGAGATTTATCCCTGTCACCAGTTTGTGGGAAACAAGCGCTTTTATCTTGGAAGCGTTATGAAAACCGAAATTAATCACGAAACAAGGAACAGATTTAAAGAATGTAATATATTTACCAAGGAGAAGTGCAGGAACTGTTGGTCAAAGTTTTTCTGCAGCGGTGGGTGTGCAGCCAATGCGTGGCAGTTTAACGGTAGTATCAATCAACCGTATGAGTTGGGATGTGAGCTTCAGAAGAAAAGGACCGAATGTGCCTTGATGATTCGAGCAGCGATAGCAGCTGACGAATAGAAGAGCAGAAATAATTATTGGTGATGCAGCCATAGAACAAGCATGAAGTATATGGTATAATTCAGTAATCAAGAAAGAAGACAGCAGCCATATTATCACAGACTGGGGCTGATTGCTGCAGCCATTGGGAAAAGCACGCTTATCCGGAGGGAAAAGAGTTGAGAATAGAACTTGAAGATATAAAGAATAATCCAGAAGTAAGGATTCTGCTGGAGATAGGGCAGAGTCAACTTGACGCACTGGATTTTACTGAGCATTCGTTCAGGCATGCCGATATTGTGTCCGGCCTGGCCGGGTATATAATGAATAAAATTGGAGGAAGCAAAAGAGAGATTGAGCTAGCTGAGATTGCAGGATACCTGCATGACATAGGAAACTCGGTGAATAGAAATGACCACCCCAGCAGTGGTGCAATACTTGCGTACAGGATTCTTAGAGACATGGGGATGGATACGGAGGAGGCAGCCGAGATTATGATTGCCATTGGAAATCATGATGAACAGACCAGAGCTGTTGTAAGCAGGATTTCTGCTGCACTAATAATGGCTGATAAATCGGATGTTCACAGAACAAGGGTGAGAAATACCGACTTTGCTACGTTTGGTATTCATGATAGAGTGAACTATGCTGTTGAAGAATCACGGATAAAGGTAGATAATGAAAAGAAAATTATAACGCTTCAGCTTACCATCGATACTTCTATATGCTCATTAATGGAGTATTTTGAGATATTTCTTACAAGAATGATGCTAAACAGAAGAGCAGCAGCAGTTTTAGGATATACATTTGAACTGATAGCCAACAAAACAAAACTTTTATGATTTTACTAAGTAAATAACGTTTTAGCAAATGTGATAGTAGTAATTAGCTGTATTGGAAGAGGGAATAGGGAAAGGGGTACTGATATGAACAACGTAAGGGTACGATTTGCTCCAAGTCCAACAGGACATCTGCATATAGGTGGCGCAAGAACCGCCTTGTTTAATTACCTTTTCGCAAAAAGAATGGGCGGGAAGTTTATACTGAGAATAGAAGATACTGATTTATCAAGGTCTTCTATTGAATCTGAGAGGGTAATAGTAAATGATTTAAAATGGCTTGGTATTGAATGGGACGAGGGTATTGAGGTTGGAGGAGATAATGGTCCCTACCGTTCTACCGAAAGAGTACACATATACAAACCGTTCATAGACAGGCTTATTAAAGAGGGGAAAGCTTACTATTGTTACTGCACACAGCAGGAGCTAGAGAAGGAAAGACAAGCATTATCTGAGAAAGGTGAAATGCCGAGATACCTTGGAAGGTGTAGGTGCCTCACTAAAGAACAGATGCAGGCATTTGAAATGGAGGGAAGGAAGCCGTCCATCAGATTCAAGGTTCCTGACAGCAAGGTTATTGAAATTAAGGATAAGGTCAGAGGAATGGTTGAATTTGAAAGCAGTGGCATAGGTGATTTCATAATTGTAAAATCCGACGGTATGCCTGTATACAATTTTGCAGTTGTTATTGACGATGTGTTTATGGAAATAACCCATGTCATAAGGGGAGAGGAACATCTGTCCAACACCCCACGACAGGCACTTATATTTGAAGCACTTGGATTCAAAGTGCCTGAGTTTGCACATGTTTCTTTGATACTTGGAGCTGACAGGACAAAAATGAGCAAGAGGCATGGTTCTACATGGGTTGAGCAGTATAGGGATGCAGGATACCTTCCTGAAGCTGTAGTGAATTTTCTTGCCCTCCTTGGATGGTCGCCGGGGGAAGAACGCGAGTTTTTTTCACTGCAGGAGCTTATTGAGAAATTCAACCTGGAGAAGGTTTCAAAGAATCCTGCAGTATTTGATATAGATAAGCTGAACTGGATGAACGGCCAGTATATTAAGAACTCACCTGTGCGACGTATAACTGAACTTGCCATTCCGCATCTGGAGAATAAGGGATACCTGGACTCTGCATCATTTAAAGACCTTGACTGGCTTAACATGGTGGTGAAATCTGTACAGGATGAATTGTCTTATGTAGGTGAAATATCAGATAAGGTAGAGATATATTTTAATGATAATATAAGTATTAATGAACCGGAAGCTAAAGAAGTTATGAGAATGGAGCATGTTCCTGAATTACTGAAAGTCTTTAGGGATAAGGTTCTCAGCATGTCTGAGATAGACGAGGACTCTGCCAGGAATTTACTGAAGGAAATACAAAAGGAAACAGGAATAAAAGGGAAAAACCTGTTTATGCCCGTGAGAGTAGCATTGACAGGACAAACCCATGGCCCGGAGTTATTCGAGGTTATTCATATTCTTGGAAGAGACAGAATTGCCAAGAGGTTGGAGAAGGTAGAGAGTTAGTGTCGGGGCGTTGCTTATTCTGAAAACATATGGTAGAATTAATCTGATAAAGCCTTAGAAATATGTATTCAAGTCATTTCAGATGATTCAGTTGTAGGATTTAATACCCAAGCATTTTGAGGTGGAAAACTATGGGTAAACCTTTACGTGCTGTGATTGTTGAGGATACAGCCACTTTCAGAAAAGTTCTCAGTATGGTTATTGAAGAGACAAAGGGAATAGAGCTGGTTGGAGAGTTTCCGAACGGCAGAAGCGGGCTGGACGGAATCAGGAAGCTGGAGCCTGATGTTGTTCTACTTGATGTTGAAATGCCGGAGATGAACGGAATTGAGGTCCTAAAAACAATTAAGCGGGACTACGAAGAAATCGGTGTAATAATAGTCAGTGGGGCCGACCAAAGGCAAGCAGACATTACTGTAAAGGCTCTTGAGCTTGGGGCAATTGATTTTATTCCAAAACCTGCTGAAAAGAGTGTTATGGAGAACGTTGAAGTCCTGAAAAGGAAGATAGG
>JAWLGL010000006.1:13004-22736 GCA_041685035.1 Clostridia bacterium | reverse complement strand
AAGGAATATGGTCAGAAAGTACCTGTTATAGTAATAGGAGGCAGTGCCGGAGATTTCCTGGGAGAGTATATGGCTGGAGGGATAATAATTGTACTTGGACTGGGTTGTGAAGATGGATCGCCCATAGTTGGAAATTACTGCTGCACCGGTATGCACGGGGGAAAAATATATATCAGAGGAACTGCTGAGCCTCACAAGCTGGGGAAGGAAGTAGAAGCAGCTGCGTTGGACGGAGAGGATGAACATATACTGGGTAAGTATGTTCAAAAATATGTTGAGAACTTTGGCCACAATTTTGAATATATTATGAGCGAGGGGTTTACAAAGCTGGTTTCATTCAATAAGAGGCCGTATGGCAATCTTTATGCCTACTGATACTCTGCATTTTAATCTATTGGCAATTCCGTCCATCCGGTATATAATTGTTTTAAGGATATTTTCCTGGCACGTTTCAATATTAAGTTTATTGAAAAAGTAATAGCATTAATATATAATAATCATGTAAAGGGGAATACCATTATCCTTTCCTATATCCATCAAACATATAGACAGGTCTACAGTTTTATCTGCCCTCAGTGTTTGGCATTTCGTGTTGAATGTTCAAACGAGGGTTACTATTTGAGTTCTGAGGTGATCTGGATTGATTAAAGTTTTAATTGCAGATGATACCCAGTTTATGAGGGCAAACCTAAAGATTATGCTTGAGAGGAATCAAATACAGGTTGTGGGTGAAGCTGACAACGGAATCAAGGTTGTTAAAATGTATGATGAGCTTAAGCCTGATGTTGTTACAATGGATATTACCATGCCTGGTATGGATGGAATTGAAGCCGTAAGGCAGATAAGGAAGAAAGACCCTAACGCCAAGATTGTCATGGTTACGGCGCTGGGTCAGGAAATGTTTGTGCGCGAGGCAGTCCTTGCAGGGGCAAAGAATTTTATTGTTAAACCCTTCAAGGAAGAAAAGATTGTGGAAATCATCAACAAGGTAGTATCATCAAAATAGAATATTTTTTCAAGGAATCATAGTCAATTCATCCTTGCTTTTCGAATAGCATATGGTATAATCAAAACAAATTTAATAATAATTTAGGAACAAAGGCGTTCTTGTATTTATCTGATACTTTAAGAATGCTTTTTTTAATATCAAAATAAAGAGAGGGTGGTCCATGTGCGAAAGTATACTGCAGAAGACGTAAAGGCGATTGTCAAAGAACAGGATGTCAGATTCATCAGACTACAATTTACCGACATATTCGGAACACTAAAGAATGTTGCAATTACATCTCATCAACTGGAAAAGGCATTAAATAATGAGACAATGTTTGACGGTTCATCAATCGAAGGATTTGTAAGGATTGAAGAATCCGATATGTACCTCAGGCCCGACCCGAATACATTTGCAATCTTCCCCTGGAGGCCTCAGTCAGGCAAGGTAGCCAGGCTGATATGCGACATCTACAACCCTGATGGCACACCTTTCGAAGGAGACCCCAGATATGTATTTAAGAAGGCATTAAAGGAAGCCGAGGATATGGGGTATACCTATTATGCCGGCCCCGAGTGCGAGTTTTTCCTGTTCCTGACCGATTCTGAAGGCAATCCTACCACAATCACCCATGATAATGCAGGCTACTTTGACCTTGGCCCTGTTGACCTTGGGGAAAATGCCAGAAGAGACATCAGCATGGCATTAGAGGAGATGGGATTTGAAATTGAGGCATCACACCATGAGGTTGCCCCGGGTCAGCATGAAATCGATTTTAAATATGAGGATGGCCTTACCACAGCTGACAACGTAATGACCTTCAAGCTTGTTGTAAAGACCATAGCCCAGAGGCACGGGCTACATGCGACATTCATGCCCAAGCCCATATTTGGAATAAACGGCTCGGGGATGCACACAAATCAGTCGCTGTTTAAAGATGGAAAGAATGCATTCTTTGATCCAAATGATAAAATGCAATTGAGCCAGGAGGCTTATTACTATATAGGGGGACTGCTGAAAAACATGAGGTCCATTGCCGCTATTACCAATCCGGTAGTTAATTCTTACAAGAGACTTGTACCGGGATATGAAGCCCCTGTCTACATTGCATGGTCAGGCAGAAACAGAAGTCCATTAGTCAGGGTTCCGGCAGTTAGAGGCAATGCAACCAGACTGGAACTCAGATGCCCCGACCCGTCATGTAACCCCTATTTGGCCCTTGCTGCTATGCTGGGAGCCGGTCTTGACGGGATTAAGAACAAGGTTACACCTCCAGCTCCAACAGACAGGAACATTTATGAAATGACAAAGGAAGAGAGAGACAGGCTGGGAATTGGAAGCCTACCGGGCAACCTGAATGAAGCTATAACTGAGCTGGAGAACAGTGAACTTGCAAGGAACTTGCTGGGTGAGCATGTTTTCGGCAGATATGTCGAGGCTAAAAGAATTGAATGGGATGAGTATAAGACAAAGGTTCACGATTGGGAGATTGAAGAGTACCTGACAAGGTACTAGCAGAATAGAAGACCAGGTGCAGAGGTATGTTCGACTCTGCACCCTTTTTAATTATTAAAAAATATTGATGTGGAAAGTTTTGCTTGGTCTTCTATATAACACGAGATTATTATATAATCAATCTTATAGGAACCGACTCGTATACTGCAAAGGCTAGGGTGATTGGCTATGGAAATAATCAGGGTGGTAGTTGCATTTGCAAGCGACAGTCAATCAGTAAAAATTAAGAATCTACTGACCGAAAACGGTTACAATGTGGTCTGTGTTACAAAGGACGGCAGTGAATGCCTCAGAAAGTCCCGTCTGCTCAAGCCTGACCTTGTCATACTTGATTTTGACCTTCCGCTTTATACCGGCTATGAAGTTGCAAAAGTCCTCAGTGAAGACAAGATATGCAGTTCCATAATAATACTGAATGATAGTCAGAAGTCCCTGGTTAACGAGTATAGGGACGACTGGGATTTTGCATGCCTGGTTAAGCCTGTCAATAGGTCTGCGCTTATCAGTACAATTTCTCTGGTGATTAGAAACAGAAGGAAGGTAAAGCTTCTTGAGAGTGAGATACAAGAACTTAGAGACTCGCTTGAATCAAGGAAGCTGGTAGAAAAGGCAAAAGGTATTCTCATGGAAAAACAGAAGCTCAGCGAGAAGGAAGCTTTTCGAAAGATTCAGAAGCAGAGTATGGAAACGGGTATGCCTATGAAAGAAATTGCAAGAGCTATAATACTTGAGCATAATATATAAGCCGGCAAAGCTCTATGAAGGTTTGACATGAAATATAGTATAATATAAAATAATTCATGGCTGATGGTTCTTATTCCTGTAGTTAGATGCAGGGGACAGAAGCTTTAATCACAGTTTAATTGGAGGGGTATAATGAAAAACGTTACATTGATAGACCATCCACTAATCCAGCACAAATTGTCTATAGTTAGGGATAAGAACACGAATACCAAGGAGTTCAGAGAACTGGTTTCAGAAATAGCAATGCTGATGGGGTACGAGGTTACGAGAAACATGCCCTTAAAAGAAGTAGAAATAGAAACTCCCATGGGTATCGCCAAGACCAGGGTAATATCAGGGAAGAAGCTTGCCATAGTGCCTGTGCTCAGGGCCGGCCTGGGAATGGTTGATGCAATGCTCAAGCTTATTCCATCGGCAAAAGTTGGACATATCGGGTTATACAGAGACCCGGATACACTCAAGCCGGTTGAATACTACTGCAAATTGCCTACCGATGCGACAGAAAGAGAATTTGTCATACTTGACCCCATGCTTGCAACTGGCGGCTCAGCTTCTGCGGCAATTGAATATATCAAGGAGAAGGGTGTAAAAAGCATAAAACTTATGTGTATGATTGCATCGACAGAAGGTATACAGAGAATAAATGACCAGCACCCTGATGTTCAGATATACTGCGCTTCCATAGATGAAAGGCTTGACGGACACGGGTATATAATACCGGGACTGGGGGATGCCGGAGACAGATTATTCGGTACAAAATAGAAATATAACATATACACCATTTTGATTCCGGAAAGAGGTGTGCCTTCTTGGAAAGCCACAATTATATTGAATATGTATGGTCCTTTGCAATAGCATTTATAGTATCGTTAACCATGACACCTCTTGCAAGAAAATTTGCATTTAAGATTGGCGCTGTTGATATACCCAAAGACGAAAGAAGAATGCATAAAGAGCCAATAGCCAGGCTTGGTGGACTGGCAATTTTCATTGGTTTTCTTACAGCTGTTTTTTTTACTATAATAACCAGGACCTTGGATACGGGAGTGCTGTTTGAGGATTTCAGACTGCCGGGATTGATAATAGGGTTACTGATTATTGTGGCTGTGGGAATTATTGATGATACACGTCCTGTACCAGCATGGATTAAGCTTCTATTTCAGATTCTGGCTGCTCTCGTTGTAGTCCTGAGTGGTATAAGGATTGAGGAAATTTCAAACCCGTTTTCTCCTATTGGGATGACCTTCCTGGGTGTGCTGTCAATACCTATTACAGTAATATGGATAGTAGGGATAACCAATGCTATCAATCTGCTGGATGGGCTGGATGGCCTTGCGGCAGGAGTATCTTCAATTGCTTCCCTGTCACTGTTATTCGTGTCTATATTTGACCAGCAAACCGGTGCGGTATTCCTTACTGCTGCTCTGGCCGGCGCATCACTTGGATTTTTGCCTTTTAATTTTAATCCCGCCAAAATATTTATGGGTGATACCGGCTCAACATTCCTAGGGTTTGCTCTGGCATCCATATCAGTAATGGGAATGGTAAAGAGTTATGCAGCCATAGCTGTAGCAGTACCGCTGTTGGTTCTGGGGCTTCCGATATTTGATACTGCTTTTGCAATACTGAGAAGGATCTCCAGCGGTAAATCCATAATGCAGCCTGACCGTGGGCATTTGCACCATAAGCTTATGGATATGGGTTTTTCCCAACGGCAGACTGTTGTTGTTCTTTATATAATAAGTGCCGTTCTTGGAATATGTGCGGTTGAGCTTGCTACCAATGGAGCACTGAAGGCCATAATACTACTGGCATCGGTAGCGGTATTTATAGTTGCCGGAGCAAGGTATATGGATGAAGTGGTTGTGGATAGTGATGGAAAGAACAGCAGGCAGCAGACTGATAGTGCTGACCAAACCGACCGATTGAAGGGAGATGCTGACTGATGGTTGATGTAATGGTGGTTTTTGGTACTAGGCCTGAAGCTATAAAGATGGCTCCTCTCGTTAAGGAACTCAAGACCTACAGGGAATTCAACACCAGGGTGTGCATAACCGCCCAGCATAGGGAGATGCTGGACCAGGTACTTGAAGCATTTAAGATAGAGGCTGACCATGATTTAAATATAATGCAGGAAAGGCAGACCCTTGCAGGTATAACTGTAAAGGCACTTGAGGGTTTGCACAGAGTACTTGAAGATGAAAAACCGGATATTGTGCTGGTACACGGGGATACCACAACCACATTTGCCGGCTCACTTTCTGCCTTCTATAATAAAATCAAGGTTGGTCACGTTGAGGCTGGCTTGCGTACCTTCGATAAATATTTTCCCTATCCGGAAGAGATGAACCGTAAACTCACAGGGGCACTGGCTGATTTTCACTTTGCTCCTACCAATACCAACAGGCGTAATCTAATAAACGAAGGCATAAAGGATGAGAAAATATATGTAACCGGTAATACCGTTATTGATGCATTAAAGACTACTGTAAACAGGGCATACTCATTCTCGACAGAGGTATTGGAAAGCCTGGATTTTTCAAAAAGGATTGTACTTGTAACAGCTCACAGAAGGGAAAACTGGGGAGAACCGCTAAGACAGATATGCAGAGCGCTGAAGGAAATTGCCCTTAATTATGAGGATGTTGAGATAGTATATCCGGTTCACCTGAATCCTGCAGTACGGGAAACAGCTGATGAAATACTGGGAGGCCTTCCGGGTGTACACTTGATTAATCCCCTTGATGTACTCGAACTTCACAACATAATGAGCAGGTGTTATATGGTTCTCACCGATTCCGGAGGGCTTCAGGAGGAAGCTCCGTCGCTGGGCAAGCCAGTGCTGGTACTTAGAAACGAAACCGAAAGGCCGGAGGCAGTTGAGGCAGGGACGGTTAAAATTGCCGGAACACAGGAGAAGAGAATAGCAGAGCTGGCATGTGAGCTCCTAGACAATAGAGTTGAGTACGACAGGATGGCAAAGGCTGTAAACCCTTATGGAGATGGAAGTGCATCAAGGAGAATAGCCAAGGCGCTGTTGTATGAATTCGGACTCAAGTCTGAAAAACCAGATAGTTTCAGCTAGAGAGACAGTTTGCTAACTGCCTCTTTCTCATGCTTACCTTTCTGAGAATCCGATAGCTTCTACTGCACTCTTGATAACCGGAATATCTATGGTTTCAGGGTCGTAAGTCACATAAATCCTGTTATTGGCTAGATCAATATCGGTGTCAAATACGCCGCTTATAGATAAAACAGAATTTCTTATTGTTTCTACCGATTTTTCATCAGTTCTGCCGTCTATATTAAAGGCAGCTGTTTCCACGCAGATTCACCTCGCTTAAAAAGACTATCTCGTTGATAGCTTCCCTTAAATTAAAGATTTTATTACTAAGTATTGAAGAATAATGCACTGCCTTCCGGAAATAATATATATTATCATTCAATTTTTCCGGAGGAACGAAAGTTAATGCAGCCAGTCAAAACGCAGAAATATATTGATATAAACAAGCCTTTTGCATTCAGAGAGTTTACAGATACTTTTACCAGGCTTTTGGAAGAGAATATGCACGACCATGAGGACGTAGTAATATTATGCATAGGAACCGACAGGTCAACCGGAGACTGTTTTGGACCTCTGATAGGATACAAGCTGGGCGGAACAAGATATGAAGATGTCTTTGTTTATGGTACACTTGATAATCCTGTCCATGCTAAGAACCTGAAAGAAACGGTGAGTACAATATATTCCACACATAAGAGACCGCTTATCATAGCTATAGATGCGTGTCTTGGAAGCATGGACCATATTGGCTGTATAACGCTCGGGAAGGGTTCAATTAAGCCTGGTTCGGGAGTCAATAAATGCCTTCCCGAAGTAGGTGATATTTTTATTACGGGGATAGTTAATATAAGCGGATTTATGGAATTCATAGTCTTGCAGAATACAAGACTGAACCTGGTAATGAAAATGGCTGATGTAACATCATTAGGTATAAGGTATGGTATATGGAAGGCCAAGCATCAAACTTCCAGAATTGCAGATGCAACCATATAGAAACTATGCAAATTTACGGGATGGCTGCCATCAGGTTTTCAATCTGATGAAGAGCCGTCCCGTGTTTTATTGACCAGAAAAGCTCAGAAGATATAAGCCTGTTTACATTTTATCGAAAAATGTTATAATTACATAGGGAATTAGCAAAACAAAACCGAGGGGGACAAATAGATGTATGATCTTAAAATCTTTAGCTGTAATGCAAGCAGGGCATTTGCCGAGGAAGTATGTGAGCATTTAAATTTACCCCTGGGGCAGAGTGAATCATTCAAGTTTGACAATGACAATACCTTCGTAAGAATCCTTGAAAAGGTACGCGAAGATGACGTGTTTATAATTCAGACTTCAATGCCTCCTGTTGATGCAAATTTCATGGAACTGCTTATTATGATTGATGCTATAAAAAGGTCTTCAGCCAAGAAAATTTCTATAGTAGTACCGTATTATCCGTATGTACGTTCAGATAAAAAAGACCAGCCTAGAATTGCAATAACAGCCAGACTGGTTGCAGATTTGTTGACAGCAGCGGGCGCCGATAGGGTGCTTACTTGTGACCTCCACTCAACACAGATACAAGGCTTCTACTCAATCCCTGTGGATCAGCTTACTGCTGAGTATATTCTTACAGAGCATTTTGCCAAGAAGGGTTTTGACGACCTTGTAGTCGTGGCTGCCGATGCCGGAAGCTCCAAAAAAGCGTATAAATATGCCAGGAACCTTGGTGTGCCAATGGCTCTGTTGGATAAAAGAAGGCTGGGGAACAAGCAGGAGGTTGCAATTGAAAACCTTATAGGTGATGTCAAAGATAAGAGAGCCGTAATATTTGATGATGAGATTGATAGGGCAAGCTCGCTCATAGAAGCTGTGAATACACTTATTAAGCATGGGGCAAAAGAAGTTTATGCTGGCTGTACCCACCCCGTGCTGTCCGGGCCGGCAATTGAAAGAATCAAGAATTCACCGGTAAAGGAGGTAGTGGTCACTAATACCATACCCCTGACTCCTGAGAAGAAGATTGATAAGATAACCGTTCTCTCAATGGCTCCTGCATTTGCCGAGGCAATAAAGAGGATACACTACGGCGATTCGATGGGAGAAATGTTTGAGAAGGATGAAAGTAAGAAATAGGATAAGTTTCATTACTTACAAATAAACAAAACCGTGACATCAAACCGTCCTTGTCACGGTTTTTCTTGTTATACGGGCATATCCACATTCATACAATAGTACTAGCAATAGTGTATATGAAGGAAGAAGTTTGTTAATAATAAATACCAACCGAATTTCAATATTCTACATGTAATAAGAATTTATGGCGTTCAGAACGGATGTGGAGGTAGGCTATGACAAAGAGCTGCTCAAGAAGAATAGTAGTGCTTAGGGACATTCCTTCAAATATTATTGAAGAGGCTATACTGGTACTAAAAAATGAAAATCCGCAGAGCGAAAAGAGTGCTGCAGAAAAAAATGAACTGGATAAGAAAAAGGATTTTCTCGTAATTAAGGAAGCGGAGACCATAATAAACAGTTATATAAGCAAGGACAATGCACAGTTCAGAAAACCGGGGCTTTTGAAAGGTTCCTCCAGGAAGTGGTACATAGACCTGGCTATTAATACCGTGCTGCTTGTAGGAATAACACTGTTCATATACCTTGTGTGCAAGGCATTATAGGGCTATTGGTCAGAAGAAGCGCTGATGCGCTTTTTTTGTTTATCCGATAACTAACCGCCACTAAGATGCCAGCTTCAATATTATAGATAAGTGGCGATAAGTTCCTGGATAACGGCTTCTAAGATTCAGGCGTAGAAAAACACTCCACCTGAATCCAAGAATCCTGTTTATGGTATAATTAACCTTGGTAAATGTGGTTATTTGATTTGTGCGATACACAGTGAGAGTATGTAGTATTTAAGGAAACATAAATTAACCGCTCATAAGGACTGCGAAATCGGATTTCTCCATAACTTATTCGCCAGTTAATTCATTTTCCTTATAATCAGAAGGGAAAGTCCGCTTTAAAATATTTAAGTAACTTAAGGAATAAGGAAGACTCACATGAAGATTGGAAATGTAGAAACAGCAAACAATGTTTTTCTGGCACCAATGGCAGGCGTAACTGACATGCCGTTCAGGCTTATTTGCAAGGAGATGGGCTGCGGTCTTACTTATACTGAGATGGCAAGCTCCAAGGCATTTCACTATTCACATGAAAGAACGCATATGATTGCCCAACTGAATGCCCGGGAAAGGCCTGCGGCGGTTCAGATTTTCGGAAATCATCCTGAAGTCATGGCCGAGACTGCATCAAAGATATGCAGTGAGGGATATGCCGACCTGATAGATATAAATATGGGGTGCCCGGCTCCCAAGATTATAAAGAATGGGGAAGGGGCGGCACTGATGTTGAACCCGACTCTGGCAGGCAG
>JAWLGL010000006.1:4479-12994 GCA_041685035.1 Clostridia bacterium | reverse complement strand
TATCATGAAGGCTGTGGTGAAAAGCAGTACGGTGCCTGTGACTGTTAAGATGCGTAAGAGCTGGGACCACTCCGGACAGGGGGCGGATGCCGTATATATGGCCAAGCTGGCTGAAGAAAGCGGAATTGCGGCTGTTGCTGTACACGGGCGGACCAAGGAGCAGTACTATTCCGGGAAGGCTGATTGGGAAATTATACGCAGAGTAAAGAATTCCATAAAAATTCCAGTTATAGGCAACGGGGATGTGTTCGGCCCGCAGGATGCAAAGGGTATGCTTGAGAACACCGGTTGTGATGCTGTGATGATTGGACGGGGTGCACAGGGTAACCCGTGGATATTTTCAAGAACTATTCATTATCTCAGCACAGGCCGGCTTCTTCCTGAACCCTCGGCTGAAGAAAGAATAGAAATGGCTCTGAGACATTTAAAGGATATGATTGAATACAAAGGGGAAGGGGTTGGTGTAAGGGAAATGAGGAAGCACATCGGATGGTACCTGAAGGGGTTAAGAAATGCCGCTGAAATGAGAGACAGAATAAACAAGCTTGAAGGGTACCAAGAGGTTTGCGAAGCACTCAAAAACTACCTGCAAGCCCAGACCACCGAACCCGCACCAATCAAACGCCTATGTGAGGAGGAAATGATATGAAAGTAGTAAGAACATCCGAAATGAAGGAAATAGATGGATATGCAATTGAACGTATCGGCATTCCGGGAATAGTGCTTATGGAGAATGCAGCCATCAGGGTTATACAACAGCTTAAAAAGGATATAGGAGAATTACTCAGTAAAAACGTAGTTGTATTTGCGGGCAAGGGCAATAACGGAGGAGATGCGCTGGCCGTATCAAGGCACTTGCATAACCTTGGAGTAAATGTGCTTACGATTGTTGTTGGGCCTGAAGATTCAATCAAGGGAGATGCCCGGATAAATCTGGATATACTGAAGAATATGACCGCAAGACTTGTGGTGGTGGAAGACCAATCACATTTTGAAGAAATCGCAGCTTCACTCTTCCTGGCTGATGTGATTATAGACGGCCTGCTGGGAACTGGCCTTAAAGGTGAGGTCAGCGGATTGTTTGCAGATATAATCCAGCTGGTTAATCAGGCAGAGAGGTATATTCTTTCCATAGATATACCCTCAGGAATGGACGGGGATACAGGAAGAAGCAGGGGAATCTGCATAAACGCAGACAGAACCGTAACCCTGGGGTTCCCGAAGCTTGGACTGCTTGTAGGGGATGGACCTAAGTTTGCCGGAGAAGTTGAAGTAGCTGATATAGGCATACCGGATAAGGCAATTGAAGGAAGAGACCTCTCTATAAACCTTATTACAAGACATGAAGCAGTATCACTGCTGCCTGTCAGGCCGCCGTTCAGCCATAAGGGTAACCATGGCAGGATACTGGTGATTGCAGGCTCTGTTGGACTGACCGGAGCTGCAGTCCTCGCAAGCAGTGCAGCTGTCAGGAGCGGCGCAGGACTGGTTACTCTGGGCATACCCTCGGGTTTATATAATATTGCAGCAAGCAAACTTACCGAAGTCATGACACTTCCTCTGGCTGACAGCGGAAGTGGATTTCTCAGCTCCAAGTGCATAGAATACCTTGAAGATTTACTAAAGAATTTTGATGTGATTGCACTAGGACCCGGGCTCGGGTGCAGCACTGAGATTACCGAAGTAGTCTCCTGGCTGGTTGAACATGCTGAAGTACCCTTGGTTATTGATGCTGATGGTATAAATTCATTATCCCTGAATATAGATGTATTAACAAAAGCAAAGGCACCGATTGTTTTCACGCCTCATCCGGGAGAGATGGCCAGACTTACAGGAAGTCAAGTTAAGGATGTACTGGAAAATAAAATGGATGTAATTACAGGTTTCTCTGCCCGGTGGAACTGTACGGTAGTCCTGAAGGATTGGAGAACCATCACTGCAGCTCCGGATGGCCAGGTTTTTATTAATACTACTGGTAATGCGGGTATGGCAACCGGAGGAACGGGGGATGTGCTTACCGGAATGATTGCTGCATTTGCAGGGCAGGGCATGAGCCCTGAAGCTGCAGCAGCTGCAGGTGCCTATGTGCACGGTCTGGCAGGAGACATTTCAGCTGACCGTAAGGGACAGATGGGTATGACAGCCGGCGACCTGGTTGAAAGTATACCTTACGCACTCAAGGAGTTAACCGGATAACTTCCGGAACATAAAATATTACAGGATGGGGGATGAACTTCCACTTGCTGCGTTTATGGACTGTTATTATGGCTGCCGTAATAATATTGGCAGTTTCGGGCTGCAATGGTTCAGCCAAAGCCGATAGTTTTCCAAGCATACAGAAGAAACTGTTTGAGCTCAAGAGTTTCAAAAGTACAGTGGAAATGACTATATATAATAACAAGAACACCACAAGGTATGTAATAAAACAGTTTTACCTCTACCCAGGCAAATCCCGCGTCGAGGTTGTTTCTCCCGAACACCTCAGAGGCTTGACTGCAGTTAGTAATGGAAGATATGTTGCAGTAGTAAATCCTGATGCCGGAGCAAACAGTTCATATTCTGCCGATAACCTGGCAGTACTAACCGGCAATAATACATTCCTGACCGAGTTTTTCAGTAATTACGTGAAATCTGAAGACTCCAGGGTCAATATTAATAATAATAAGTACACGCTTAGTACGATAATATCCAATGGGAATGCATATATGGACAGGGCAACACTTATAGTAAATGCGGCGGGGCAGCCTGAGAGCCTCGAAATATTAGACAGCAAAGGTGAAACTAAAATGATCCTGATTTATAAGGAGTTTGTGATGAATCCCAAACTTGATATGAATCTTTTTGAAAGCAGAGAGAGCACTATTTAATCAAAAAGGCAGTCTGCTGTTAACAAAATTTAATTTGACGCTGTTTGGCAGGGAGAATATAATTAAATTGTACTTTACTTATGTTCTCTTCCCCAAAGCATATCTTGCTCTCATATAATTTGGCTTTTAAGGGAATAATGCTAATTGATTCCTAAACTACCGACTGCTAACCGAAAAGGGGGATTATTTTGGCTCAATCAAAGAAAATCTTAATCAGTCTTCCCAACAGCCTGCTGGAAGAGGTAGACAGCATAGCTTCCATGGAGAAAATCAATAGAAGCGAATTTGTCAGACAGGCAATGAAGCTGTACATCCGTGAAAAGAAAAAGCTGGAGACGAGAGACGGAATGAAAAAGGGTTATCAGGAAATGGCTGAAATCAACCTGAAGTTAGCAGAGTTATGCTTTGATGCGGATAACGAAGTGCAAAAAAAATATGAGGACCGTTTGGCGGAGTGTGAGTAAAGTGGTAATAAAAAGAGGGGACATTTATTATGCTGACTTGAGTCCTGTTATTGGGTCTGAACAAGGAGGAGTCAGACCTGTATTAATTGTCCAGAATGATATTGGAAATAAGTATAGCCCTACGGTTATTGCAGCGGCTATTACTTCACAGATAAATAAGGCAAAACTGCCTACACACATAGAGATTGGAGGGCAGGAGTACGGTCTTGCCAAAGACTCGGTCATTTTACTTGAACAAATCAGAACAATAGATAAAAAGAGATTAAGGGAAAAGATAGGGCATCTGGATGACGACCTTATGGTTAAGGTAAACGATGCGCTTGGTGTAAGCTTCGGGCTGCAAGATATTTAGGGGGGTATGGTATGAAAAAGGTACATAAGAAGAGTCTGACAATCCTTGCTGTGCTGATTTCAATTTTTGTGGTTTTTAACATTGTACATGCAGTGGGAACAACACCCGGGTCGGAGGACGACCCAATAATAACGGTATCTTACCTTGAGAAGAAGCTGCAGGAATTAATGGACAGTTTTCAGAAGATGGACAAGTCCCTGGAAACTGCTTTTGACCAGAAGCTTGAGCACACTGCTTCAAATATGACAGTGCTGGACCAGAAGGTGGAAGAACTGCGAAAAGTGGCCGGAGGCGGCAGTACGTTTAAGGTTGTTACTGTCCCCGCAGGCAAGAAAATGATATGCGGTGAGAGTACCGAAGTGATTTTAAGGGCCGGCCAGGCTGAAGCGGTCAGCCAGAACTCCTCGGGCATCTCAGATGTTACAATGGGCAAGGATATCCAGTCTGGTCAGAACATAGACAAGGATCATTTGCTTATTGTTCCGAGAGCGGATGGTAGAGGAGTCCTGGCAGTAAAGCAGTCGATTTTTATGGTAAAAGGATCGTATGAAGTTGAATAGATGAGAGAACTGTTAAATCTCCTTCGGGAGATTTTTTATTGCGGTTAAGTATGGTATAATAGTATTTGTTCGTTAAACCCGGCCAAGTAGAGGAAAACAGAGCGAATGACGCGTCCCTCGTAATCAAAGAGGGAAGTTTCTTGAGCGAAGCGAATGACGCGTCCCTCTACCTTATAGTCAAGGGAAAATAAATTAACCGCTCATAAGGATTACGAAATCTAAGATAAACTAGATACTCCCTCTCCCTTGATGGGAGAGCTAGAAGTAGTCCCCTCTCCCTTGATGGGAGAGGGTTGGGGTGAGGGTGAAAAAGAAATACTAGCACCCTCCCCTTAATCCCCTCCCATCAAGGGAGGGGAAATAGCAGTGGCTCTAACCTTCCGGTAAGGAGGGAACTAGCAAGTTTTAGGTCCTTCGGATAGTTTATCCGATGACTTCTCCGCAAACTTATTCGCCAGTTAATTCATTTTCCCTAATCAGAGGGGGAAGTTTCTTGAGCGAAGCGAATGACGCGTCCCCCTACCTTATATACAGAAAGGAACCTCGGAATTGAAAATAGGGAATGTGCATGTAGAATTCAGGTATCAGGTCATCTATATATTCTTGGTAGTCCTTGCAGTGATAGTGGGCTGCAGCTATTACATTTCCCAGCGGAAAGCAAAGCCGGTTGTGACTGCTCTGATGTTTCACAGCGTTAATCCGAAAGGGCCTTCATACAAAGAGGAGGACAGCCTGGTTATTACACCTGACAAGCTTAACCTGGATTTAGAATATTTGAAACGGCAGGGTTACCGTTTTATCGATACCGACCAGATGGTTGATTTGCTTAGTGGTTGGGATAATAGGGAGCCAAATTCACATAAGTATATTTTGGTAACATTTGATGATGGATATAGAGACAATTATTTGCATGCCTATCCTGTTTTAAAGCGCCAGTCGGTAAAAGCAGTAATCAATATAGTTGTCCATTATGTTGAACGGTATGATCTTGCAATCCCAAACAGATATTTATTGTGGAGACATATTAACGAAATGAGGAAAAGTGGTATAATACAAGTTGGAAGCCACACTTACAACTCCCATCAATATGGCCGACTTGAGTACGGTGACGGGCCGATGATGGCTGGGAGGAGAGTAACTGAAGGAAAGGTTGAGACGTACACCGAGTACCAGAACAGAATAAGGCTTGACCTGTCAAATTCGGTCAGGTACATAAAAAAAGGAACCGGCGAGTTTCCGACTGCTATAGCTTTCCCATACGGCAAGGCATCGCCAGATGCAGAAAGGATTGCCGGTGATATGGGGTTTAAGGTGCAGATGGGGATTAAACCCGGGGCCAATACTGATTTTACAGACCTTCAAAGCCTTAAACGTATAGCTGTGAAGTGCAGTTATACCCCTGAACAGCTGGAGGAACGGTTGAGATATTATATTGGGGCAAGGCTCTTACTCCCGTAGAGACAAGGTCTGACAGCTTACAATATCCGAGAGGAGGATTATTTTCTGTGAAATATAAGATTCTGATTATGATAATAAGCATTTCAGCTTTGGTTTCAGGCCTGGTGCTTTATGACAGACATAAGGCTGAAAGCAGGATGAATAATGTTGAAATTGCAATAGACATGAATGATTTTCAGAACCTTGCCGGTGAAGCCGGCATGAGTTTCGACACCCTGGCCCAACAGTTGATAAACCATGGGGCGACCTCTATAGCAGTCCATGAGGCCACACTTGACGGTTTGAAGGACCAGGGACGTATAGCATATATGAGTTTGAGCAATCTGCTGGCTGATTATTACTCAACCGGCACAAGGATACCGGTTGTAGAAGAGCTGGTATCAAGGTATGGAGAAATAATTGAGAAAAGGGAGGCCGGTAACTATAGTATTGTCATAACACGAGACAAATTTCTGGCTGATTTCCTGTACAGTGCCCTTTATAAGAGGACAGGGGGCAATATAGAGAGAATAGATAAGGATGATTCATATGCAGTCGTTGTAAAACAGAGATTGAGAAACCTTAATGCAGTAGGCCTGGGATTTCTTGAAAGGGATTTGTCCTATGCAAAGAGTCAGGGGTTTGTCAATCTCATACCGCGCATGCAGAATTATCAGGGGATAGATGAGAAAGGTATAGATTCCAAGATTGCTCAGGTTAAGAGGCCTGAATATGGAGTAAGTACGGTAATCTTTGCCGGAGATACTGTTCTCGGATATGATGCCGCCCATGAAGAAGACCCTTATATGCTTAAATACGCAGCAAAACGTTTTCATGAAAACGGTCTTATTACTGCGATTCTGGAGAAACCTGCTGAAGAGGATATCAATAAGGTCCAGAGGGGAATCAGCACATTTTCAAAAGCCAGTCTATACAGTTCAACCAAGGTATATTCCATTGAATTTATGGACACCCGTAAAACCCTTGACCCGCGGAATGTTGTTGAGCAGTGGTCAAGGGCAGTTGCAGAAAGAAACGTAAGAATAATCTATGTCAGGCCAATACTCAATCCGCACAAGGGGCCTGTAGAAAACCTGAATGATACTCTCGAAGCCATAGACAGTATAGCTGAGAGAACCAAGCAGATGGGCTTTACTAGATATACCGTAAAGGGATTGGGAACAACATATCCAAACTCTTTTGAGAGATTCATAATTTTCACAGGGATACTGGCCGGAGGAGTTCTCCTATTACTTAGTCTGGTCCCGCTGAAGAATTATCTTATCTATGGTGCATTGGGAGTATGTGTGCTGGGAAGTTCAGGACTGCTGCTGCTGGATATATATTACAACATCTTCAATACTACCATAGGCGACCTTACAATTAAATCGGCAGCGCTAGCTGCAGCAATAATTTTCCCTTCTCTGGCTGCTTCATACCTTATAGCTGTTTATAAGAAGCATTCCAGACTGGAAGAGAAGATTACCCTGCCCAAAGTAATTCTAAAAAGCATACTTACACTGATTATTGCTGCAGGGATAGCTCTGGTAGGCGGCCTCTTTGTAGCATCACTGCTTGCTGAGAGCAAATATATACTTAAACTGGACATTTTCAGGGGAGTGAAACTTGCGTTTATTTCACCTCTTATAATATTTATTGCAATATATATTAAGAATATAGGTATATACATTGACAAAGACGACAATCCAATAAATCTGTGGTTACAACTGAAGAAGCTTTTGAATACATCAGTCACGGTTAAATATGTTCTGGCAGGAGCAGTTGTTATTATTGGACTCATGGTGCTGATTCTGAGGAGCGGAAATGCTCCCGCAGGGTTTTCTCTGGATATTGAACGGGAATTGAGGTCATTTCTAGAGACCATCTTCATAGCCAGGCCAAGGAGTAAGGAACTGCTCGCTTTTCCAATTCTAATGCTGCTTGTGTATGCTTCCGTGAGGAGATACAAGATGATTTCGTTCTTCATTATGCTTGCAGGGGTTATCGGGCTTGCCGATATAGTTAATACCTTCAGCCATATAAGGATGTCACTGGAGATGGCCGCATTGAGCACAGCATACAGTCTGATGTTTGGAATACTCACCGGAACCATTCTTATAGTATTGTTAAATTTTGTTGAACAGAGATTTATGGAGTTTATAGGAGCAAGGAGAGAAACCCATTGAAAAGAGCTTTAATATCGGGATACTATGGATTCAGGAACATAGGAGATGAAGCTGTTCTTCAGGTTCTTGCCGCAGAGCTTTCAAAGGCCGGTGTTGAACCCCTTGTGCTGTCTGCCTCGCCGGAAGAAACGCATGCCAGGTACAACGTGAAAGCATACAATAGGCTGAATCCAGGCCAGATTCTCAAGGCAGCAGCGCAGTCGGATGTACTGTTGAGTGGTGGAGGCAGCCTGTTTCAGGATGTTACCAGCTCATCCAGCCTTTATTATTATCTGGGGACAGTAATCCTTGCTATGATGATGCGCAGGCAGGTATATATATATTCGCAGGGAATCGGCCCAATACAAAAGAAATTTAACCGCAGCTTGTTTGCCGGTGTGATTAACCGGGTGAAGGCAATATCGGTAAGAGACCAGGGGTCATACAGCGAGCTGAAGGCTATGGGAGTCACGAAACCTGATGTGAGTGTCACTTCAGACCCGGTTTTTCTGCTGCAGCCGGCCCCACCTGAGAGGGGAGCCAACCTGCTGCTTGAAGCCGGTGTGGATGCCGGAGATGCTGTTCCTCTGATTGGGATGGCAGTGAGGTCATGGGGGCATGGCAAGGAAACGGCCGAAAGATTTGCAGGTATTGCTGACAGGATAATTGA
>JAWLGL010000006.1:0-4469 GCA_041685035.1 Clostridia bacterium | reverse complement strand
TCAAACATTGTGTGTCTTCCTTTTCATTATCAGAACGACCTCGAGTTTACTTTTGATATTGTAAATATAATGAAGCATAAACCCTATATTATTGATAAAATATGTCTGCCGTCGGAAATGATGTCGGTAATGGGGTTGATGCATGTAAACATAGGCGTGAGACTTCATGCATTAATATTCTCGGCATGTATGGGAGTGCCTATGGTTGGAATATCTTATGACCCCAAGATAGATGGATTCCTGGCTGCTATGGGACTTAACCCTGCTTGTACATATGAAGGCCTTGAATGGGAAAAAATCAATAAAGCAATAACCGGAATCAATAATGACCGGGCATCAGTACTTGAGAATATAGCACACAGGGTCAGCGAGAGCAGAGCCCTGGCACGGAGAAATCTTGAACAACTTTTGGAGGAATTGAGCTTATGAGAGAAGTAGTAGAGATTCTAGGGATACCCTTTGACTATATTGACATGGAGGATGCGGTTGAGAGAGCAAAAAAGTACGCCGTAGGCGACAGACTGAGGTTTATATTTACCCCTAACCCGGAGATGGTAATGACGGCGCAGAAAGACGAAGAACTTAAGAAGGCGCTGCATACTGCCGATATGCTCATTCCTGATGGGGTAGGTATAGTTATAGCTTCTAAGCTCTATGGCAGCAGCCTTCCAGAAAGGGTGGCAGGCTTTGACCTCATGTCTGAAATAATTGCATGGGGTGCACATAAAGGATGGACGTTTTACCTGCTAGGTGGTAAGCCTGGTATTTCCGACAGGGCCAAGTCGAACCTTGAAAAGGCTTTCCCTAATATAAAAATCGTGGGTACGCACAATGGCTACTTCAAGGACTCCGAAGAAGAAGTAATTGCGCATATAAATCTGTGCCGCCCAAATATAATTCTGGTGGGCATGGGGGTTCCTCTGCAAGAGAAATGGATATTCAGAAACAGATGGAACCTGAAGGCCAACCTTGCCATGGGAATTGGCGGGTCTCTGGATATTCTTGCCGGTAAAGCCCGGAGAGCGCCTAAAATTTTCATCAGGCTCGGACTTGAGTGGTTGTACCGCTTAATCAGGGAACCCTGGAGGATTAAGCGCATGTCTTCTCTACCCATGTTTCTGATTAAAGTGATAATGGAGACTAAATTGAAGAATATTTTATTTAAAGGTAAGAAGCGCTGATTGCTGTTTTTAGTATTCCTTACACATTAAAGCCCGTGGATAACCTGCTTCGGATGATATGGAAACTATACGGAATCCAAGAGCCAGATAGAATTGCACTGGCTCATCATAGTTTGCTGCAGTATGCAGGCAGGCGCTGGACACACCCAGCTCTTTCAGCCTTTTGCTTACTGCATCCATCAGTTTCTTTCCTACTCCGGTATGATGGTATTTTACCCGGACAGCAAATCTGCTTATATAAGCATTACGGAAGTTTACATCAACTCTTATACAGCCTATGGGATAATGGTTTTCAAAAGCAATAAATACTTCCTTTTTTTCAATATCGTTTTCGATATCCTGATATGTTTCAGTTAATGCGGGAATCATTACCTGAATACCAGCCTTGGCTGCATAGTTCTGAAAAGCTTCTTTAGTGATATCAGATATGAAGGGTATGTCTTCATGTCGGGCTTTTCTAATCAATACTTTCAATATTATCGCTCCCCTGCCCCATTAAAAGCACCATCAGAGCCTTCTGGACATGCAAACGGTTTTCAGCCTGCTCAATTACTACTGACTGCGGGCCATCAATCACTTCGGATGAGACCTCATAGTCCCTGTAAGCCGGCAGGCAGTGCATGAATACAGCTTCCGGTCCGGCCATCGACATTAAGTCAGGGGTTACCCTGTATTTCATAAAGGCTTTTATCTTGGCTTCTTTTTCGGACTCCTGTCCCATACTTACCCATGTATCGGTATAAACCGCATCAGAGTTTCTGATACCTTCTGCGGGGTCATTAGTGATAATTACCTTACTGTCGGAAGCCTCTGCGTTTTTTAGAGCCTCCTGCACAATAGCCTGACTGCACTCATACCCCTCAGGTGTAGTTACACTTATATCCATACCAAGCTTTGTACATATATGCAGCAAAGAATGGCATACATTATTGCCGTCACCTATATACGCAACCTTTGAATTCTTAAGGCTCCCTCTGACTTCCATGATTGTAAATATGTCAGACAGCGCCTGGCACGGATGCATAAGGTCGGTAAGGCCATTGATTACCGGAATATCCGAGTACATGGCCAGTTCCTCCACATCACTGTGTTTGTGGGTGCGTATCATAATCCCATCCAGATAACGTGAGAGAACCTTTGCGGTATCCTTTATGGTTTCGCCGCGGCCGAGCTGAATGTCACTGGAGCTTAGAAATAAAGCATAACCTCCCAGCTGATACATACCGGTTTCGAAGGATATTCTGGTTCTTGTTGATGACTTTGTAAATATCATTCCAAGGGTTTTACCCTGAAGTACTTGGTGTGGGATTGCGTTTTTCTGGCGGTATTTCAACTGGTGGGAGAGGTCTAAAATCTTTTTGATTTCCCCGGAACTCAAATCATGGATACTTATAAGATGCTTCACTTATATTTCCTCCAGTCCTGAGAATATATCGTCAAGTACATTTATTAGAAGGTCAATATCTTTATTCTCTATTATCAGGGGCGGTAGAAACCTGAGAATGTTTTCTTCTACCGAGCCAATCAATATGCCTCTTTTAAAACATAAATCCTTTAATTCTTTTGCAATGTTCTGTGTAAGCTCCATACCTACCATAAGGCCTTTTCCGCGTACTTGGCGGATAACGGGGTACTTTTCTTTAAGGTTATTCAACTGGGAAATCAGGTATTCCCCCCTCTGAGCCGAATTTTCAACCAGTCCATCATTAATTATTACATCCAGCGCTGCCAGACCTGCAGAGCATGCCAGTGGATTGCCTCCAAAGGTAGAACCGTGGTCTCCGGCTTCAAATGCAGAAGCAGCAAAGTCCTTTGCGCACATCGCGCCTATCGGGAAGCCTCCTCCCAGGGCTTTGGCGAGGGTCATGATATCCGGTTCAACTCCGAAGTGCTGGTATGCAAACAGTTTGCCGGTCCTGCCCAGGCCGCTTTGTACTTCATCAAATATAAGCAGAATACCATGATCATCACAAAGCTTTCTTAATCCCTGGATATATTCAATGGAAGCAGGATTTACTCCGCTTTCCCCTTGGATGGGCTCGACCATTATGGCGCAAGTGCTGTCGTTAATTGCACGGCTCATTTTCTCCAGGTCATTCATAGGGATACTCACAAAGCCTGAATCATGGGACTGGCCGGTCTTTTGTGAGTCGTTTTCGTCAGGTATGGTGGTGGCAAGGGTTCTGCCGTGGAAAGCTTTTTCAAGGGTAATGATATTGGTTTTTCCGGGCAGGCCTTTTCTTTTGAAATAGAGCCTTGCCAGCTTAATAGTACCCTCATTTGCTTCAGCACCGCTGTTTGCAAAAAAGACCTTATCCATACAGGAGTTTTCTGCAAGCATCTGAGCCAGACGGGATTGGGTTTCTATATAATAGTAATTGGAACAATGGATAAGTTTTTCGGCCTGCTTCTTAATGGCATGAACAAGCTTGGGGTGGCTGTGACCGAGAGCGCTTACCGCAATTCCTCCAAGATAATCAATGTACTCCCTGCCTTCGGTATCCCACAGCGTCATACCCTTGCCGTATTCGAAGCATACCGGGATTCTGTCGCCGAAGGTATTCATATAGAATTTTTTATCCAGTTCTATTATTTCTTTCAGTTTAGACATATTTAAATCCTCCATTACATTTTATACTGTTTCAGGGAAAATGATTAACCGCTCATAAGGACTGCAAAATCAAGATAAACTGAATGCTCCCTCTCCCTTGATGGGAGAGGGTTGGGGTGAGGGTGAAAAAGAAATACTGACACCCTCCCCTTAATCCCCTCCCATCAAGGGAGGGGAAATAGCAGTGGCACTACCCTCCCATCAAGGGAGGGGGATAGCAAGTTGTATGCCCGGGGCTACCCTAGAGCATTTAGATTTCTACGCAAACTTATTCGCTTGTTAATTCGTTTTCCCATTCATGGTGTTATCATGGTTCCTGTCCTTTGGCTGGTAAACATTTCATGCAGTATGCAGTGAGGGGCATTGCCGTCGGTGATGTGTACGCACGGGACGCCATTAGCCAGGGCATCAACCGAGCTTAAAACCTTTGGTATCATGCCCTCACTGATCACCTTGTCTTTTATAAGTCTGGAAGCATAGTCTGCCGGTATTTCAGAAAAAATCTCATGGCTTTTGGGCGTTTTTTTTATACCCCTCACATCGGTCAGCAGTACAAGCTTTTCAGCCTTAAGAGCCGAGGCCAGCTTGCCTGCGGCAGTATCAGCATTGATATTGTAGCTCTCGCCGCCGGTACCGATGCCTATAGGAGCAATTACAGGTATATAATTCCCTGCCAA
>JAWLGL010000185.1:0-4071 GCA_041685035.1 Clostridia bacterium | reverse complement strand
AGGTATTGCTTGGGTTGAAAAAACAAGCTTTGAAAGAACAATAGTGATGAAAAACAGGGCAAATAGTATTATCAGAGCAGTGCTTTTTTCTATGACCCAGATTCTGATGCCGATTCTACTCATATTATCACCAGGGCTAAGTAGTCTTGTTATAAATTCTATTCCATGCAGGCCGTAATTAGAAAGCTAAACTGACTAAAATAACAAAAAAAAAGAAGCTGCCATTCCTAATTTCCACTATACGTCCTGCACCTTCTTCCGGATATGCAACCAACTCACCTTTACTAAACATTTTACACCTCCATATTGTTATTTTATTATTATATAATAAATGATATATGTTTCAAACTTCTTATGTAGGAAACTTAGAGTGTTGGTAATAGTGAATTTGGTGTTGCATAACATGTTGATATGCATTATAATATCTATGCGTTGAGCTAAATATCTGGGTGTGGCGCAGTTTGGTAGCGCGCCTGAATGGGGGGCCGGCCGGGAGTTCTCGTCAGAGGACATGACCGAGGCCGAGCAAAGAATAGAATACGATAACTAAATATCTGGGTGTGGCGCAGTTTGGTAGCGCGCTTGAATGGGGTTCAAGAGGCCGGGAGTTCAAGTCTCCCCACTCAGACCAGTTAAAAGACTGAATTCCAGGCTGTACAGCCTGGAATTCAGTCTTTTGCAATAAGCAGCTAAGTACTTTAACACAGAACTACTGCTTCTACAGCTTCCCAGCCAGATTTAAGCGTACCTTCTCGCTAGGTTCCTCATCCCTTGATTTGCCGGGTGAATAAACATGTATATCCAGACAAATATTTCTCAAGCCTGCTGCCTTATCCTCATCACGAGAAACTACATCATACCCAGTTACGTTATAAAAATTAAATGGAGTAAGGCGGCCGTAGTTATCCATAAAATTCAGTTCAAGCCTTTCGACCTTTGAATCCACCGGATTGGTCCAATACGGCTTAAAGCCAATTCCGACAACCCTTCCACCTACTCCGTAAGATGGTATTTCCAGCGTACAGCCTTGCTTCACCAAGCTTGTCAAAGTTGATTTAAGAAATTCAATATCCTTATAATTCATATCTTTTCACCTCATTCTAATATAGGTTATGTTCACCAGAATGTTTTTGTTACAATGGTATATTTTTCAGAAGGTATTGGCAAAATAAAAACAAATAAGGAGGTGATATCTTGCCTGGACAGGAATTGGCACTACATGAAACACTCAGGCTGCACGAACTTCTGCTGTCAAAGTCAGTTAATACAACCAAGGCAGCGACAATGGTGGGTTTGGTTGACGATCCTCAGTTAAAATCATTTATTCAGCAGGAGGTTCAGTCTTCAAAGCAGCAAATGAGAGATTTGCAAAACCTATTAACAAATGCAGTTCAATAGAAAGGAGGAAAAGAGTTGAATCAATTTGTAGAGAACCTAACAGGTATGGACAAGCTTAATGACCAGATAATTGCAAGTGACTTACTGATTTCAGCCAAGACGGGTGTGAAAAGCATCGCTGCAGCAATAGTGGAAGCTTCCACACCTCAGGTAAGGTCGGTTCTAAAAAGACAGCTTGATGATGCGATCAATTTTCACCAGAAGGTTTCAGACTACATGATAGACAAAGGTTGGTACAAGGCTTATGATATTGACCAACAGATACAGATGGATATTAATTTTGCGAAAGATGCAATGAATCTACAAACATAGGGCTGATTATAGACATTAGTGACAAAACCTCTCTAAGAAGGTAGACATTAGAGAGGTTTTCTGCTTGATTTTACCAAGAAAAATTTACATATCTCCATAACCATTGAACTTAAATAAAAAAAGAAAAAATGACAACAATATTTATGGAGGTGATAATAAGTGAATAGAAGAAATCCGGCATTAATGCTAACCATTATAGGTTTGGCTTTTGCTTTACTGCTCGCAATTGGCATTGGTGCTATGATGAATCGGGATGACCAGCCACCGGGAGGACCCCAACCTCAGGGACAGGAACTGAATAATCTGGGAGGAAATCCAGGAGGAATTACACCCGGGAGGACGGGGAACAACAATGCAGGCAATGATAACCGGGGTATGCAAATTGACCAGAAACAAATGGAAAACAACAGAAGGATTGCCCAAAGAGCATGTGATACGGCAGAAAATATTGATGGGGTAGAAAATGCTAATGCAGTAGTAATGGGTGATACATGTCTGCTTGCATACGAACCGACAAACAGAGCTGACACAAATATGAACAGGCTCAAGGAAACAATAGCGGAAAGAGTAAAGAACACTGACAAATCAATTAAGAAAGTTGTGGTTAGTGATTCGGCAGATGTAATGGACAGGGTAAACCAACTTTCGAATGACATGACGAATAACAGAAATACAGAGAGTATTGGAAGTGAAATAAATGATTTGATTCAGAGGATTAATCCGGTTGTCAGATAGTTTAAGAACAGTATACTAACATGGCAATGATAAGCCTTCGGACATTTAATCGGGCTTATCATTGTTTATATATTTTGTCTAATAACCTATCTATCCGCCAATTTTATTCAATACCATACTTGCCATGCTCTTCTTTGTCGTTCTTAGTTTTTGGTGAAACATATAGGTTACCAGATGTATCAAGTCCTGCATAAAATACCTGATTAGCATCATGAATACCCTGAGCAGTGAGCTGACTCATCAGCCACTGCTGATTAAGATTAACACTCTTTAGGTTTTCTTGCATAACATTTCCGTCAACAATCAAATCTTTTGTGAGCCCTTTGTAGGAAGTAGGAATATTCAAATCCGAGGGGGTAACAGGCTGTTTCTGTGATTTCTTTAGTACAGAGAGCTTACCATCAGTCTCCATTACAGCAAATTCAACATCAGAGTAGTTAAAAATATTCTTTTCTCTTAATAGGCTTCCTAACTCCTGGAGCGTTATACGGACACGACTTAGATTTTTGTCCATAATTTTTCCGTTATTTACAACTACTATAGGCTCTGATTCTACCAACTTTCTAAATCTGAAGCCTTTTATATGAAGGTAGCCTATTAAAAATGTCAGCGCTGTAATAGTAGTAAGTGCAGTTATAGATGAGTAGAAAGTGTCTGGAGGTCCGATAGCTAGATTGGCCGTAACCGACCCGATGGTTATGGCAACAGCAAAATCAAAGAAAGTCATCTGGGAGATTGCTTTCCTACCTAACAGCCGTGTAGCTACAAGAAGCAGAAGAAAACCCAATATGGCTTTTAAGATTGTACTAATAATTATTTCAGGCATATAACATTTCTCCTTAAAAGAGTCACATGGATTATATAGCTATAAGACAGCATTAACATTATACTGTGCTTGTATTTTTTGTGTATATACCAAGATTTATTCATAGATTGTTGAGATTTGAGGTAGTTGTTGTAAGGATGAAACAGAAACAATTTGTAATAGTTTGCATAATATAACCTGGGGGTGAAGGTAACGTTTAAGGCAGCATATTAATATTAATAAAGGGATGGCTACTTATATGTTTATAAAGCAAGTATACATCTAAAGATTAGGAGATTGAAGGGGGTGAACATCATGAGTGTAAATGAAAAGGCGAAGGAATTTGCTCAGGCGCTAAGGGAAACCAAAGAATATATTGAGTTGAAGAAAGCAAGGAAAAGCATAGATACAAACAGGGCAGTCAAATCTAAGATTGACCAGTTCAGAAAGAGGGAACAAGCACTGTACTCACAGAAAAAGTCTGGTAAGGATATAAAAGCTGAAGCTGACGAACTGGGCAAGATGTATGAAAATCTTTCAAGGATTCCTGAGGTTGAGAATTTTTTAAAGGCAGAAAAGGGATTCAATGATGTACTCGCAAAGGCCTATAAGGCTGTTAATGATTCTATTGAGGCAGGTATGAAGTCAAGGTAGTCTGCAACGGATTCCTTGCAATCAAAAGAGGAAGCTCCTTACAGGGAAAACAAATTAACCTCTCAGAATGGGACGGAAGAACCGTCCCTCCGTCCCACGATTTCTCCGTAGACTTATTCGCTGGTTAATTCATTTCCCCTGCAGCTAGAGGCAAGCTAGTCTCTTCG